>JBGYQR010000259.1:0-19977 GCA_041839075.1 Porphyromonas sp. | reverse complement strand
CCGCTGATACAGGGGCTCCGCATCAGAGGTCTGGCATACAGGGAGAACGGATAATCGACTATCTTTGTAGAGCGACAAAGAGGTAGGGCCATAGGCCGACTACCTCCGTCGGTGTATAACAGCGTTAGGATACTACATAATATGATATATAAGACGAGCTCCGTCAATCGTGGTTGCTGCCGAATGACAAGCAAAGGCTGTGCAGGCTGCTCCAAGAAGAAGCAGAGTAGCTACGACTGGCTGAGTGATATACCCGAATCTCTCCAGTCTACCGATTTGGTGGAGGTTCAGTTCAAAAACACCCGCAAGGGTTATTACCTCAACAGCGAAGGATTAGACCTCAAGAAGGGAGATCTTGTAGCCGTCGAGGCTACTCCTGGGCATGACATCGGGGAGGTTACACTCACGGGCAAACTAGTAGAGCTTGCCATCAAGAAGCACCGCTGGCGCCCCGACAAAGATGGACTACACAAGATCTATCGCTTGGCACGCCCTGGAGATATAGAGCGGTGGGAAGAGTCCAAGCTACGCGAGGAGCCCACGATGATACAGGCGCGCCAGATCGCCATGTCCTTGGGACTTGATATGAAAATAGGAGACGTTGAGTATCAAGGTGATGGCAACAAGGCGATTTTCTACTACATCGCGGATGGACGTGTAGACTTTCGTCAGCTTATCCGTGTACTGGCAGACACATTTCGCGTACGTATCGAGATGAAGCAAATAGGTGCACGACAGGAAGCTGGTCGTATAGGAGGTATAGGCCCCTGTGGACGAGAGCTCTGCTGTGCCAGCTGGATGGATAGCTTCATTTCGGTTAATACCAGCGCTGCCCGCATTCAAGACCTATCGCTCAACCCTCAAAAACTAACAGGGATGTGTGGTAAGCTCAAGTGCTGTATGAACTATGAGGTACAAGCCTATGCCGAGGCTCAGCGTAGCCTCCCTAGTAGAGAGGTGGTGCTCGAGACGCGACGACAGAGCTACTACCACTTCAAGACGGACAACTTCCAGCGCCTGGTCACCTACTCTACCTCACCCCGCTTTCCCGAGAAGCTCGTGACGATACCGGCCAAGCGTGTCTTTGAGGTCATCGAGATGAACAACCGAGGCGAGAAGCCTGACACGCTGGAGTACGACAACGAGCGCGAAAAGCCTATGTCTAGACCCATAGACATACTCTCAGACAATTCGCTCACCCGATTTGATGGCAAGGGCAACGGACGCTCTACCTCCAAGCGCCCTCGCCCAGTACAGCAGGGAGCACCCAAGCGTGAGCCTAGAGGGGAGCACACAGGAGAGCGACGTACAGCTCAGCGCCCAACTAGACGCAAGCGCAACGATGAGAAGACAAGCCCCTCAGAGTAATCTGTCGGTTCGCCTCAGGTGGCTCCGTCCATGGCTGTATAGAGCCCTCCTGGTAGAGGTTGTAGCCCTATGCCTCTCGGCATGTAGCTCAGGGGTGCCATTGCAGACAAAACCATTCGCCCATGCCGAGTGGCATAGGGAAGCTCCTGTATCGGTAGCCCTACTAGCAGAGAGCCATTGGGAGCCTCGCTACATCGGTCTGGTGTTGCGTCACGATAGCCGTATGGACACCATTAGTTTGCCCCTAGAGCTATCGCTAGAGAACTATATGGGTGACCTCATTTGGCGAGATACCATTGTCCTTGCTCTGGCCAATCGCCCTGGGAGCTGGCTCAACCTACGAGTAGCTGTACAAGAGGCTTCGTGGCAATCTTCTCAGGAACTAAAGGTGCCCTATGCTGGGCTCTATTATCTAAGGGCTAGACCTTTGCGAGCGAAAGCTACTCCAGGCGTAGTCTCCATTGGGCTGGGCTGGAGTAGCGAGCCTCAATAGATTTGTTTACTCAGTCGCCTCCCCTATCAGAGGGATACATCGTAGAGATAAGATGCCGACAACCCCAGAAATATATCCGCTCTCCTTTGAGACCAAAATAGGCTTTACAGACATCCTCTCCCAGCTGGAGCAATACTGCTCCAGCTCTTTGGGCCAAGAGCGTATAGCTAGAGTTACAGCCAGCACCTCACATCCCGAGATACACCACGCTTTAGAAGAGACGGGGGAGATGATGGCCATATATCAGAGTGGGCAATCATTACCTAGCCTCGCCCTAGTAGATATTAGAGAAGGGCTCGGCCGTATACGCCCTGCTCGTACCTATATGGAAGAGCAAGAGCTTGTAGCCCTCGGAGATATGCTCGGGACGCTACACGCCTTGCATCACTTCTTCACTCAGCAATCGACGGCTGGTTCGATCAATGACGAGAGCCTCGTCTACACCTACCCCAGGCTCAGCAGTCTGTTTGTCGGTACGCCTACATTTCCTAAGATCGAGCAGGCTCTCTTGCAACTATTCGATAGCCAAGGGCATATCAAAGACACAGCCAGTCGAGAGCTACTGCGCATTCGTAGAGAAATGCAGGAGACTGAGCGGAGCCTCTCAGGCATGCTCCAGCGTATCGTACGCCTAGCACGACAAGAGGGTTGGATCGAAGATGGGGTACAGCCTGCCGTACGTGATGGACGCCTGGTCATCCCCCTTGCTCCTGAGCACAAGCGCAAGATCAAGGGGATCGTACATGATGAGAGCGGTACGGGCAAGACCGTCTACGTCGAGCCCGTAGAGCTAGTAGAGGCCAACAACCGCATTCGAGAGCTAGAGGGAGAGGAGCGCAAAGAGATTGTCCGCATCCTCATAGAGATTGCCGATCGCCTCAGACCCAACATCACCCACCTGCTCAAGGCCTATGACACCATCGCTCATCTAGATGCTGTCCAGGCCAAGGCTCGCTGGGGTCTCGAGGTAGAGGCTCATATTCCCGAACTATCCTCTGCCCCATGCCTGGAGTGGTATGGGGCGCGTCACCCTCTACTGCTTCGGTCGCTCAAGGCTTCGGGTAGAGAGATCGTGCCCCTCGATATACAGCTCTCCCAGGAGCATCGCATCCTCATCATCTCTGGCCCCAATGCTGGAGGTAAATCTGTATGTCTCAAGACCGTTGGGCTATTGCAGTATATGCTCCAGAGTGGTCTGCCGATACCCATTGCTGAGCACTCTAAGGCTGGTATATTCGAGCATTTCTTCATAGATATCGGGGATGAGCAAAGTCTTGAGGACGACCTGAGTACGTACAGCTCGCACCTGACCAACATGAAGCACTTCGAGCGCCACAGCGACGAGCGTACACTCATCCTCATAGATGAGTTTGGCGGTGGTACAGAGCCCACCATAGGCGGAGCTATTGCAGAGGCTTTGCTCGAGGCTTTCAATAGTCGTGGAGCCTATGGCGTGATCACCACCCACTACCAAAACCTCAAGACCTACGCTGAGCATACCGCAGGGCTTGTCAATGGAGCCATGCTATACGACCGCCACTTGATGCGCCCCCTCTTCCGTCTATCTATCGGGCGCCCAGGTAGCTCCTTTGCCATCGAGATCGCCCGCAAGATAGGTCTTGGAGAGCATATCATACAGCGAGCTAGCGATCAAGTCGGTAGCCACTACATCGATATGGACAAGTACCTCCAGGACATCGTGCGCGACAAACGATACTGGGAGGGCAAACGTCAGAGCATCCGCAAGGAAGAGAAGCGCTTGCAGGAGGCCGCCGAGAGCTATCTACGCTCGGCAGAAGAGGTCGAGGAGCAGAGGCGCAAGATTATCAAGGACGCCAAAGCCGAGGCCGAGCGTATCGTGCAAGAAGCGAATGCGCGTATCGAACGCACCATCAAAGAGATACGCGAAGCAGAAGCCGAGCGCGAGCGTACACAGCAGATACGCGCCTCTCTAAAGAGCTACACCGACGAGCTCCAGCAAGAGGCTCACCCTGATGAAGAGGAGAGGCAACGGGCACAACGTCAGCTCGACAAAGTGCTCCGCAGGCAAGAGGGACGCAAAAAAGGGGGCTCGACCAGCAAAAAAGGAGAGCAAGAGGCTCTGGCCAAGATACGACGTAGCCTCAGCCATCAGCTAGGCCTTGGAGGAGCAGGGCAGAGAGATACAGAGCGAACCGAAGAGCTTCTAGCTCCCCTCTCCCAGGGAGATTACGTCCGTCTTGATGGGCAGAAGCTCATCGGGACAATACTCTCTATCAAGGGCAAGACGGCCACCATAGAGCTTGGAGCAATCAAAATGACGGTAGAGCTCTCTCGCCTGCACAGAGCCTCTGAAGCCAAACTCAAGGAGCAGAGAGCCCTAGCCTCTCCATCCACTGCACCCAAGTCTAGCACCCCTAGCATCATTGACCAAATACACGACAAGCGCCTACATTTTCGTAGCGACCTAGATGTACGAGGCATGAGGGCAGCAGAGGCTGTACAGGCTGTCACTTATTTTGTGGATGATGCCCTCCAGCTAGGAGTACCACGTGTGCGCGTCTTGCACGGCACGGGTACAGGAGCTCTACGCGAGGCCATACGGCAGTATTTAGCGGGAGTGCCTGCCATTAGGCGCTATGCCGATGAGCATGTACAGCTGGGAGGAGCAGGGATTACCGTCATTGATCTTTCTTAGCCTCTAAGAGAGGGGATTGAAATAAAAACTCTAACTTCGTCAAGCAGTAGTACCAACATTTTCACCCCTTTTGTGGGGGAGCAATAGTAGAATATGAAGCGTGTATATATAGGACTCATCACCCTGGGCGTAATGCTCTCGACAAGCTCTCACTCAGAGGCTCAACGCCGACGTACCGCCGCAGCGCCCCTAGACGTTCACAAGGTCATCGTCGAGGCTGAGACCAAGTACCGAGAGTATGCTTTTGGCGAAGCTCTTGAGCAGGTTGAGAAAGCGATCTCGACGCTCACACGTCAGCGCAAAGCCATTCCTCAAGAGCTCTCGGAGCTCAAGGAGCGTATAGAGCACGTGCAGAGATTGGTCAGTCGTACCGAGCGACTGACCTTGCTCTCGGTGGAGTATATGCTCCCCAAGGACCTCATGAGCTACCTCAAGAAACAAATCCCCAGTCTCGGAGAGAGCATCCGCATTGAGCTAGATGCTGGCGGACAGATTGCCTCCAGCGACTTCATGAGCGCCATAGGTAGCTCTGGGCTGTACGCCAAGTCTTCTCCTGGGGCGGGATACGATCTCATCTCGGCCGAGCTTATTGAGCAAGGAAATCGCGAAGAGGAAGTGGTCGAGGAACCCATCAGTGGAAGCGTCAATACCCACGAGGACGAAAACTTCCCGTACCTAATGCCCGACGGCATTACCCTTATCTTCGGTCGCCTCAGCGCTCAAGGCTTGGGAGGCTACGATCTCTATATGAGCCGCTACAACTGGAGGCGCAATACCTACCTAGAGCCCTCTATGCTAGGTATGCCTTTTAACTCGCCCAGCAACGACTATCTACTCATCTATGACGACAGGCAAGACATCTGTCTATTGGTCAGCGATAGAGATTGTCCTGCGGGTCAGGTGGCTGTCTTCAAAATAGAGGGATTGCCTCGTGCCCTAGCCTCTCAGGTAGAGAACTCTGCTGAGGTCGAGCTCTCTCCAGAAGAGGCACTCGTCTATGCACGCCTGGCACAAGACCTCTCCCAGCCCTCTAAGACTACTCCCGTCTCAGAGGAGGCGGTCAATCCAATGCAAGAGCGGTATCTCCTGCACTTCGGTCTCACCGAGCTGCGCTCCTCGGCTGGGCAGGAAGCCTCTGAGCGAGCCCTGCGTCTATACGAAGAGCTCGAGCTCCTCAGAGGGCGCCAGCATCGTATGCGACTAAGCTATCGGCAAAATCCCTCTAGCAGAGCCGAGCTATCGCCTCTGCTCAATGTACTAGAGCAAGATATCGCTCGCCTACTCTCTCGCTACGAAGAGGAAGTCAAACTTGTACGAAAGGCTGAGCGTCCATAGTATACCTCCATATTTCCCATTGACACAATGAATACGACAAGAGTAATACCCTCTAGTGAGCTGATCATCAACGAAGACGGCTCGATATTTCACCTACACCTACGCCCAGAGCAACTGGCCGACAAGGTCTTCTTGGTCGGAGACCCTGCCCGGGTGGATATGGTGGCTAGTCGCTTCGACTCTATCGAGTGCAACGTCAGCAGCAGAGAGTTTCACACCATCACAGGATGCTATCAAGGTAAGCGCATCACCGTCATCAGTCATGGTATAGGTACCGACAATATCGATATTGTCTTGACTGAGCTAGACGCCTTGGCCAACATTGACTTTGAGACACGTACGATACGCCCCGAGCATCGGGAGCTCACCCTAGTGCGAGTGGGCACCTCTGGGGGACTGCAAGACGAAACGCCCATTGGGACGTACGTAGCCGCCGAGTACAGCATCGGCTTTGATGGAGTTATCTATTTCTACGAGGGAACAGAGCGCATCCGCCAGCTAGAGATGGAGGCCGAGCTACTTCGCCAACTCGACTGGAAGATCGATGGCCTCAAACCCTATGTGGTAGCCTCCACGCCCAGCCTCATCGAGCAGATCTGTCGCGAGGATGTCCTGCGCGGTATCACCATCGCTGCTAATGGCTTCTATGGTGCTCAAGGACGACAGCTTCGCCTAGGGCTACAAGACCCTAAGCTCAATGAGAAGATTATGAGCTTCCAAGATCAGGGACGACGTATTACCAACTTTGAGATGGAGAGCTCTTCGCTCGCTGGACTTGCAGCTCTGATGGGGCACCGTGCCATGACGGTATGCTGCATCATCGCAGGGCGCAAGCGCGCTAATATGAATACAGACTACAAGGCCAGTATCGAGGGACTGATAGACCTCGTGCTAGATAGAATATAAGAGCTATGAAGGCAAACCACGACCATCACCATCCTGAGAACGACGCCTGCTACATGGGGCTCAAAGTCAATGAAGGCGTCGAGCTTCAGCCCATCATCAATCCTCACCTAGTGCGCATCCCCAGGCGCAAGCTGACGGTGGAGGACTATGTTGAGGGAATTTTGGCTGGTAATGTAACCATCCTCAGCCAGGCAGTTACCCTGGTTGAGAGCAATCGCCCCGACCATCAAGACCTCGCTCAGCAGATTATCGAGCGATGCCTACCCCACACAGGCAAATCTATCCGTGTAGGTATCACAGGGGTACCAGGGGCGGGCAAGAGTACGTCTATCGATACCTTTGGGATACACCTCTGCAAGCAGGGGCGTAAGCTGGCGGTACTAGCCATTGACCCCAGTAGCGAACGTACCGGGGGGAGCATCCTGGGAGACAAGACCCGTATGGAGCAACTGTCTCACCACCCTAATGCCTTTATACGCCCCAGCCCATCGGCAGGGTCGCTCGGAGGGGTCGCTCGCAAGACAAGAGAGACGATCATGCTCTGCGAAGCAGCTGGCTACGACACCATATTCGTCGAGACCGTAGGCGTAGGACAGAGTGAGACGGCTGTGCACTCTATGGTGGACTTTTTCCTTCTCATACAACTCTCTGGCACAGGAGACGAGCTCCAGGGCATCAAGCGTGGTATTATGGAGATGGCAGACGCCATCGTCATCAACAAAGCCGACGGAGACAACATTCCCAAGGCCAACCTAGCCGCGTCGCACTTTCGCAATGCCCTACAACTCTTCCCTCCTACTGACTCTGGGTGGAAGCCTCGAGTGCTCACCTACTCGGGCTTCTATGGTACAGGTATCAAAGAGATTTGGGATATGGTCGATGAGTACCGCCACTACGCTATGGATACGGGCTACTTCTATGCCCGACGCCAAAAGCAAGCCAAGTGGTGGATGTACGAAGCCATCAACGAGGCTCTCCACCGCTCGTTTTACAACAGCGAGGTGATCAAGAGCCAGGTACCATATATCGAGGAGCAAATACTATCGGACCAGTTGTCGTCATTTGTAGCTGCACAGAAACTCCTGGACACGTACTACGCCTCTCTCAAAAGCTAGCTCCCCCTTCGTTGAGCGGGGGGCTATTCGGGAGTGTATATGAGCAGATAAACCTACGTTTTTTTATCTCAGAGTAGAATTTAGTACACTATTGTCGGATAGAACGCAAAAACAATTACCTTTGTACACGTTTCTAACCTATATACATAATTGAGATGGAGAAATTAAACAAACTAGATTTACAGATCCTCAAGATTGTATCCCGTGATGCACGTATCACTATCAAAGATATGGCCGAGGAATGTGGCTCTTCTCGATCTGCCGTGAACCAACGCCTGCAACGCCTCATCATGACCGGCGTCATCAAACACCCAGGCTATCTCGTAGAGCCAGAGGCTCTCGGCTACAACACCTGTGCCTATGTGGGTATAAGGCTCGAGAAGGGATCGATGTACAACGATGTGGCAGAGGAGATTAGTGAGATCCAGGAGGTTGTAGAGTGTCACGCCACGACGGGGCGCTATACGATGGTTATCAAGCTCTTTGCCTATGACAACCACGACTTGATGCGCATCCTCAATCAACAGATACAGCCTATGAAGGGCGTTACAGATACGGAGACCCTCATCTCCCTCGACTGTAGTTTCAATAGGGGTATCAAAGTGCCTACAACCCTCATGACGCCCGAGAGCCGTAGCACCAAGTAGGGTGCATTCACCTCGAAGCCGAAGATTGTTCTAGACAGTCTTCGGCTTCGGTTCTTTGCCTAGACTTCTCCCCTTATTCTTTGTATGATACTATCGATGACTGGTGTCGGTAAAGTAACGACACGCTTTGAACACAAGAGTATTACCATCTTCGTCAAGACACTCAACAGCAAGCAGTTGGATATCTCTACCCGCCTGCCTCTCCTATACAGAGAGCGAGAGATCGATATTCGCAACCTCGTTGCCGAGCACCTCGTTAGGGGTAAGATCGATCTGAGTATCAGCATCGACGACATCAGCTCAACTCTTGTCGGAGTACAAAAGATCAATGAGCTTGCTCTCAAATACTATGCAGATCAGCTCGAGGAGGTGGCGCCCTCTATGGGGCTAGAGCGTCCCAGCATAGAGGCGCTACTACGTCTCCCGGGAGTACTAGTCAATAACGATGCCTCTATTGCCGAGCTGAGCGAAGAGGAATGGCAAGTCCTCCGAGCGGGGCTCATCGAAGCCCTAGAGGGGGTGAATGCCTTCAGACGCCAAGAGGGGCAGATGCTCGAGCAGGCTCTTGCACGCAGGATCGAGCAGATTGGGCAGCTACTCCTAGAGGTCGAGGCGCCAGAGGCTGAGCGTATCCCCTCTATCAAACAGAAGCTAGAGGAGGCGCTACAAAAACTCTCTCCCGAGGGTATAGACAGAGGGAGGCTCGAGCAGGAACTTATCTACTACATCGAGAAGCTCGACATCAACGAAGAGAAAGACCGGCTACGCCACCACCTCTCCTACTTCGTCGAGGTACTTGCCCTACCCGATGGGCAGCAAGGCAAGACACTAGGCTTCATCGCCCAGGAGATCGGCAGAGAGATCAACACCTTGGGTTCCAAGAGCAACAATGCTACAATGCAACAGCTCGTCGTGCGTATGAAAGATGAGCTAGAGCAAATCAAAGAACAATCACTCAACGTATTATAAATCATCGTTATTACCTCCCCATTACTATGAAGCAACCAATTATCCCCAGCGTCAGCAATGAGACAGACCGCCTAGAAGTTGTCGTCCTCGGGCTACCCGATAGCATGGGTCCCATTCCTCAGCTATCTGAGGCCTATGATGCCAAGAGCTACGAGAGCCTCGAGCTCGGTATCTACCCCACGCAAGAGGATACGACCAGAGAGATGAACGCGCTCCTAGACGTCCTCGAGCGCAATGGCGTCGAGGTGCTACGCCCCTCTCTTGTGGAGAACTACAACCAGGTATTCGCCCGCGATGTCTGCTTCGTTGTAGACGACACACTATTTGTCTCGAACCTCATCCCCGATAGAGGAGAGGAGACGGCAGCCTTCGACCACATCATAGATCGTATTCCATCGGGGCACATCGAGTACTTACCCGAGGAGGTTCACACCGAGGGAGGCGATATCCTCCTCTACGACGACATCCTCTTTGTGGGATGCTACCTAGGAGCCGACTACCCATCGTTCAAGATGGCTCGCACCAACCGCTACGCCGTAGACTATCTACGCGAGCGCTTCCCTCACAAGCGTATCGTCCCCATCCAATTGCGCAAGCACGACCGAGATCCTAGACAGGGTGTGCTACATCTCGACTGTGCCTTCCAGCCCGTAGGCAAGGGGAAGGCGCTCATCTATCCTGAGGGCTTTCTCGTCCCCTCTGACCTGGGGGTTGTAGAGGACATCTTTGGCAAAGACAATCTCTTTGCCGTCTCCACCGAAGAGGCCTATCAGATGAATACCAATGTGGTCTCGCTCTCTACGAGCAAGCTCATCAGCGACGCTGCCTTTACCCGCCTCAATCAGCACCTAGAGCAACAGTGGGGTATTAGCGTAGAGACGGTTCCCTATCGCGAAATATCGAAGATGGGAGGACTACTGCGATGCTCTACCATGCCACTCATCCGCCGCAAGGAATAGCGCCCCTCTCTGATGGCCACCAAACAACCCAAGCGCATCTACGCTTGCCTCGAATGTGGAGCTACGTACGGCAAGTGGCAAGGGCAATGCTCGACCTGCAAGAGCTGGAATACGATAGAGGAAGACATTGTCGCGCCTGCTAGCGAGCATCGAGGCACCTCTCTCTCTCTGATCGGGCAGGAGGCGCCCCGCTCTAGACCTCTTCTGCTCAAGGACATAGAGGCAGGGGGGGACGTACGATTTGACATGGTCGATACCGAGCTCAATCGTGTGCTCGGCGGGGGGATGGTACGGGGAGCCTTCGTCTTGCTTGGGGGCGAACCAGGTATAGGCAAGAGTACGCTCATACTGCAAACCGTCCTACGCCTACCCTATCGTACCCTCTATGTATCGGGCGAAGAGAGTGCTCCTCAGCTCAAGATGCGTGCCGATCGTCTCGGTGGAGATAGAGACAACTGCCTCATCTACACCGAGACGAATATGGAGGCCATCATACGAACAGCTCTAGAGGTCAAGCCCGAGCTGCTTGTCATAGACTCCATACAGACGATACAGACAGAGCTCTCTGAGAGTAGCCCTGGTAGCGTCTCTCAGATTAGAGAATGTGCCAATATCCTGCTCAAGTACTGCAAGACAGAGGGAGTACCTGTCGTCCTCATCGGGCATATCAACAAGGAGGGAAGCATCGCAGGGCCTAAGATCCTCGAGCATACGGTCGATGTCGTCTTGCAGTTTGATGGGGACAAGCACTACCTCTATCGTATCCTGCGTAGTAGCAAAAACCGCTTTGGCAGTACCAATGAGCTCGGGATCTACGAGATGCAACAATCGGGACTGCGCATTGTGGCCAACCCTAGTGAGCACCTGATCAATCGAGACAGACCTCATCTGAGTGGTATTGCTATCGCTGTCGCGATGGAGGGGGTACGCCCATTCCTCATCGAAACGCAGGCGCTAGTAAGTAGTGCCATCTACGCGACACCGCAGAGGTCGGCTACGGGATACGACACGAAGAGGATGAATATGCTCCTGGCCGTTTTGGAGAAGAGGGCTGGCTTCAAGCTCATACAAAAGGACGTCTTCCTCAACATCGCAGGAGGTATCCGTATCGCTGATCCAGCCAGCGACTTGGCCGTGATCACCTCGGTACTCTCCTCGAGTCTCGACCTGGCTATTCCCGAGGGGGTGTGCTTCACCGGGGAGGTTGGTCTCTCTGGAGAGGTGCGTCCTGTCAGCCGGATAGAGCAGCGCATCACAGAGGCCGAGCGCATTGGCTTTAGAGCGATCTTCGTCCCCCACAGCAATCTTGCTGGGCTCCCTCAGACGGCCTCCTCTAGTATCCGTGTCGTCGGCGTGCGTACCGTCGAGGAGGCGTTCCAAATGCTCTTTCGCCCGGCCAACTGACCGGCAACGAGAGGGCAGCGTCCCCTACCCTCCTAATACCTCTAGTTTTACCTCCCGAGGGCTCTAGGTTAGAGCGCCCGAGGGCTTTACCTTAGAGCGCTTAGGCGGTCTAACCTAGAGCCCTGCAGCGGTGTAGTCATAGAGTTTGGGAGCTGGCAAAGAGAATTGTATTAGTAACTGATTTACAGACATAAAGATCTGAAAATAGCCTCTAGAAATGGGACGCCTATTGCGGTGGAGTAAAGGCCTTAGAGGAGCTCAAAGCGAACGAGATGAGCAAGGCCGTCTATATTTAACGTCGGAAGAAAATAATTTATTACGCTCCATTCCCAATGTATTGCTTTATGTATCAAAATGTTTTTCGTACTTTTGACTCACAAAATGCTTCTTGGGTGCGCCCGCAGAGGCAAAAAAGTAAAGGGACGTGTTTCACTTATAGTTATACGACAATCATGAACAAATCAGAATTCATCGCTAGCGTAGCCGAAAAGGCGGGGCTAACCAAGGTAGATGCTCAGAAGGCTGTCAATGCATTCGCTGAAGTAGTTGCTGAGCAGCTCAAGGCAGGAGAGCGTATCACGCTCATTGGCTTCGGTACTTTCTCTACCTCAGAGAGAGCTGAACGCACTGGGGTAAACCCACGTACGGGCAAGACCATCAAGATCGCCGCTCGTCGCGTGGCTAAGTTTAAGCCCGGTTCTGCTCTTGAGCTGTAAGCTACTCGTGTTAGCTTAGCCAACTTCATCCCTCCAAATCTAAGGGGTGCAAACTTGGTCGTTGATCGCGACCGAGTTTGCACCCCTTAGATTTGGAGGCCTTATTATCTAAAGGCACTCGAAGGGACGAAGGTAACGGAACTAAAGTCCCCCCAGCTCCTCTAGTAGATGGCAAAGCTGAGGGAGCAAGGGTTTAACATTATCATTATAAATAAGATAATCTGCCTCAATGATCATCTGCTCCTGTGGCAGTTGCTTAGCCATACGAGCAAGTATGGCTTCCCTTGAAGCCTTGTCGCGGTTCATTGCCCGAGTGATACGCACCTCGCTCGGTGCCACGACCACAAGCTTGCGATCTACCATAGCTCCAAGCATTGGCGAAGAGAGGAGCAGCGCACTCTCCAAAGCGCAGATGCTATGCCCATGAGAACCTTGGGAGACAGCCTCTCGCCAACGAGCGAAATCTTCTCGCACAGCAGGGTGCACCAGAGCCTCAATCTGAGCTAGGGCTTCGGAGGATGAGAATATCAGATTAGCCAATCGACGACGATCGATACATCCACTAGGGGTGTCGTACAGTTCGTCTCCAAACAGGGCAATCATGGATGCCTTGAGAGAGGGATCTCTATCATAGAGGAGCTTCGCCTCTCTGTCTGTATCGTACACTGGTACCCCCAGTGCCTCTAGCATACGGCAGACTACACTCTTGCCTGCTCCTATACCTCCCGTAATGCCAAGGGTTAGCATATTATCACAGGCTCTCTAGGATATACTGCACCATCTCTGGTTGCATACGATGCCCAACGACCCAGGCGGGATGACGGGTAAGCAGGACTGGGAGCTGAGAGGTGGCGCCACTCGTATCCTTGCCCTGGTAGGGTACTACCATCGAATAGTCGATGGCGACCTCGAGGTCTTCGATCTTGAGCTCATTGTACATAGAGCGAGGCAACGTCAATGAGACAGAGACTGTACCAGGCAGAGGAGTTAGCTTGTAGTGCTTAGGTTGGTTTAGCACGACGATGGGCAAGATAAAGGACTGCTCCGTAAGCTCCTCAGCCTCTATCTCTACCTGTATCTCGGACGTAGTGGTATGTATGCCTGCGGGGAGATTGGGCTGGAGCAGCAGTAGGGTGTTTTCTCTATATCTCTCCTCCTCTGAGTTTGGGAGTAGGATCTCTGTGAGTCCATTCAGTAGCCTCTCCTCCCCATAGACGACGAGGCTATCGGGCGTTAGGACGGGAGTGTAAGCTACAAAGCCTGCCTCAGCCTTGATCTCGTGGGCTAGCCGTACGGGGAGCTTCTTGCTCTTGCGCTTATAGAGCGCTACGTGTATCTCGCTCGTAGACTGCTGTAAGATCTGAGCCGTACCAGAGAGACGCTTGTTGATGGCCTCACGCAGACGATTGGCGCTAATGCCAATAAACTCTCGCCCGTCCTGCTGAGAGATCGATAGGCGTATCGTATCCAGCCCCTCCAGAGCATAGCGCATGTGCTCTAGGGCTTTGTCTTGCACCTCCAGCTCTAGGTACTCGGGGATCTGCTCACTTATCCCTAGGCTCACGCTAAGCGTATCGTAGGCCAGGGGAATGTGCAGGCGACGTACGACATCGTTTTGGAGACTTTGCAAGAACCAAAAGGCAAAGGACATAGTCAAGAATACGAGAAAAGCCCGCAAACCAGAGTGGCGCAGTAGTGGAATACCACGCCATCCCTTGGTCGAGGACTTATTCTCCTTGCTAAAAGATACGCCTTTGAGTTTGAGCTTCATCTTCTCTAGCAATACTTCAAAGCTCATCGGAGAGAGCTCCCAGAGCTGAGCTTGTCCTTATGAGCGGGGGGAGAAGGGCAGACTACTTCCCCTCCTTTTCTTGTACGGCAAAAACGCTCGTTTTCTCGATACGGATGCGCACACCATCGGCGATCTCTACAAGGAAATCTGTTTCATTGACCTCCTTGATCTTGCCATGGATACCACCAGCCGTAACGATCGAGCTACCTTTTTGAAGCTCGTTGCGACGGCGCTCGATCTCCTTTTGGCGCTTCTGCTGGGGACGTAGCATAAAGAACCATACGATAGCAAACATCCCGACCATAAGGAGAGGCATCTGCCACCAGGGCTGCTCTGCTGGGGATTGTAGGAAAATTGTGTACATAACTTATAATCAATAATGAAATAACCTCGTGCGGGGGGGCGTTCTCTCTTCTCTAAGCGAGGCTCGCTACTTGAGTATCTTGCCCTCAGCCTTGAGCTCTCTGGCAATACTATCTAGGATACCATTGACAAAGGCCGAACTCTTGGGTGTCGAGTAATGCTTGCTGAGCTCGACATACTCATTGATGGTGATCTGTGTGGGGATATTGGGAAAGTGGAGAAACTCCACAACGCCTAGCTGTATCAAGAGCAGATCCATCCCAGCCAAACGCTCACGCTCCCAGCTAGCGCTGATATGCTTATCGATGAGCTCGAGATGCTTCTCCTCTCCTAGTATAAGCTGGCGTAGTAGATGAATGGCATATTTCTCGTCTTCGGGATCCTTATAGGCTGGCATCAAGACCTCCTCAAACGGAGTATCTTCCCTAAGCCTACGAAAGCTCTTGAGCACAAAGTCCTTGACGATCTCTACACTGCCCAGATCGCAACGAGAGGCAGAGTACCCCTCAGTGCCACGCGCTGTGGCTACGGCCTCCTCTACACCATCCCAGCCTGGGTGCTCCTCGCACTCGACCTTCTCGGTATAGGCTCGCTCGTCGTCCCAGTAGAGGCTCTTCTCTTCCAAAAAGTCCGCCAGCATATCATCTACAAATATGATACGCTGGAAGGCGTTTACCCAAAAGTCTCTATCCTCCTCGTAGCTCTCTGGAGTAGCGAGGTAGGCCTCGTATAAGTCGCTTTTTTCTAGTTCGGCAACGAGATGGCGCAATAGTTCGTCCTCTCCCTGCCACAAGTTGCCTGCTCCTACGAGTAGCTCCTCGAGCTGGCTACTGCGCTCAATCTGAGCGACAACGGCATTGGTGAGCAGTCGAGTATTAGGATTCAGATCTCTCTCGGTCGCGAGGTGCTTACGACGACGGCGCTCAAATACGCCCTCTAGCTTACGGGTAATAGCCAGGGGCAATCGCAAGAAGTGTAGATAAAGCTGATAGGTACGCTCTAGGCTGAGCTTGAGGGCGGCCTCTGACGTAGCCAGACGACCATCACCTCCATAGAAATGCGCGTATGCAGTCTGCAATACTCGGGTGCGAACTAATACTCGATTGATCATATTCCTTTATTCAATACCACAAAGATACAACATTTGCCAGCCCTGACAATC
The DNA here is from genome assembly GCA_041839075.1 of Porphyromonas sp. Classification (GTDB taxonomy): domain Bacteria; phylum Bacteroidota; class Bacteroidia; order Bacteroidales; family Porphyromonadaceae; genus Porphyromonas. The sequence goes on along the minus strand of JBGYQR010000259.1, from coordinate 4,071 downwards.
TGGGCACACAAGTACGCTAGAGCAATAGCCTCAAAGCGCCTAGTCCCTACCCCTATACGCCCCCATCGGGAGGGAGCCCTGCTTGTCAGTTGTTGTAGAGCAACCTCCCCCCCCTCTCTCTGGTCTACATAGAGCCATATTGTACTACGCAAGTTCGCACACTATAGTATGTAGGCTTGCACACTATAGTATGCAGGTTCGCACACTATAGTATGTAGGCTTGCACACTATAGTATGCAGGCTCGCACACTATAGTATGCAGGCTCGCACACTATAGTATGCAGGCTCGCACACTATAGTATGCAGGCTTGCACACTATAGTATGCGGACGGCACCTATTACCATAATAGTAGGAAAAAACTTGAAGGGTACACATTCGACATCCCCTGCGTCCTCTATCGCCTCCAAAAATGAGGCGCAAAGATGCCAACAACCGTAAACACCTCGAGACGCCCAGCAAGCATGAGAAACGACAGCGTGACCTTAGTCAGAACGCCAGCCGAAGAAAGATTACTAGCATACTCCCCTATCGCCAGCCCAGTATTGCTGATGCACGAGGTCGCTAGGGTAATGCTGTCGGCAAAGCCATTGCCATCGATCATCACGACGACAGCACCCAAAAACAGGAGTAGTATATAGAGCACACAGAAGGCCAAGATCTGATGCACTACACTGATCTTGATCTGCTTGCCATTGACTACGACTGGAGTCAATAGGTGGGGATGGATCTGTTTCTTGAACTCGTTGTTGAGATTCTTGACAAGCACCATGAAGCGGCTCGTCTTGAGCCCTCCGGACGTCGAGCCTGCACAGCCATTAACAAACATCAACAGCAAGGCCAGCATCCAAAAGAACGGCAGCCACAGCGTGATATTCTCCGTCGAGAAGCCCGTACTAGAGCCAAGCGAAGCCACATGAAACAAGGCCTTACGAAACGTCTCCTCTACCGAAGAGAAAAGCCCTAGCTTGAGGAGCCAAAGCGTCGTGATGAGCGTGGCCCCAGAGATCAGGCAAGCAAACCACCGGGTCTCCTCGTCCTCCATGAGCCTTGCGGATTTGCCAATGACGACGAAATAGACAAGCGTCATATTGAGGCTCCCCAGCAACATAAAGATAGAGAGCACATACTCTACATACGCCGAGTCGTAGTGCGATATGCCGAGGTTGCGCGTAGAGTATCCCCCCGTGGATATACAGCTCAGCGTATGGCAGACGGCATCGAAGAGGTTCATCGGGCCAATCCACAAGAGGGCAAAGAGCAGGAGGCTTTCGCCTAGATAGATTAAGCTCAGACGCTTGGCCACATCTGATATGCGAGGCAAGAAGCGGTCGTGGTTGATACCCGTCGTCTCTGCATTGAAGATCTGGCTTGCGCCCCCACCAAATATCGGTATGAGCGCAACCGTAAAGACGACTATCCCCAGCCCCCCCTGCCACTGCATGATACTGCGCAAAAAAAGAACGCCATGAGGCAAATGCTCTACCTCTGGATAGATCGTCATACCCGTCGTCGTAAAGCCCGACAAGGCCTCAAAGAGAGCCTCCCAAAAGGTTATCGGTCTACTCGCCATCAAGGGGACTACGGCCAGGAGCGATAGCGCCAGCCAGGTAAGCGTTACCGTGAGCATACCCTCTCGCCTACCGACCCTAGCACTCGGTTCGTATTGTCCGTAGCGTACGAGGGGGAGCCCGACAAAGATATTCGCTAGCACCCCGAGAGCGAAGGGGCGAATCTCCTCCCCATAAGCCACAGAGACTCCGATACAGACAAGCATCGTCACTATCTGGGCAATACACATACGCCCTACGACAGCGCAGATGAAGCGAAAGTTAATACAACCCATAGGACTCAAAAAAGTGGATAAACGCGAGCGCAATATAATAGCCACACCCTACTGGAAGATCTTACGTAGATCCTCTAGAGAGACATCATGGTAAAAGGCAATAACGTGGTCGTAGGCCTCAATGGTCGTACTGCCATCGATCATCTGTGGGACGCCATTGCGTAGCATTCCCCCGAGGGTCAAGTTTTTGGGCAGAGCGAGGTCTCTGACGAGTTTGCCAACAAGGGGCGAATTACGCCCTACGACAAGCTCCGCCACCTCTGCGTTTACGAGAGAGAGGAAGACGATGCTACCGGCCTTTTGCCCCAGGAGCATACGATAGATATAGCCTGCTGCCAAGAGCTTTTTGTTGATCAGCGTACCAATATCTAGGCGATAGGCCAGAGGGATATAGTCGATATTCTCCTCCTTGGCTATTGTCTTGTAGACATGATAGCGTTTGGCTCCAAGGCAAGCCAAGACATTGGTCTCGCTATTCTCGGTCAGAGCCACAAACACCTGGGCATCATCTAACCCAACCTCCTCTATGATGGCGGGATCGCGACCATCGCCCTGGAATATCGATACATGGCTGGGGAGCGTCTGCGAGAGGCGAAGGCACTTCTCTTTGTTGCCCTCGATCAAACAGACACGGATACTAGAGGGCAAATGATGTATGACCCTAAGAGCTACTCGACTAGCGCCCATGATCACCATCTTCTTCACTTGTGGAGCTGTCTTGCCCGTGAGTTTACGTACCTCATCGAGATGTCCTGCCGCACAGGTAAAGAAGACCAAATCGCCATCCAAGATCTGTGTCGAGCCCGTGGGGATGATGGTATCCAGATCGCGCTTGATGGCCACAATATGATAAAACTTGTACCCCCTGCTATCCATCCCCCTAAGCTCATAGAGGTACTTGCCGATGATCATCGCACCAGCTCGTATCTTGACCCCGACCAGGATCACCGCCCCATTGAAGAGCTCAACATATTGCCTCGCCCAGGGCGTGAGCGTCGTCGAGACAATCTCTTGGGCTGCCAGCTCCTCGGGGTAAATGGTCTTATCGATACCCATCTCGGAGCATATCTCGGTGTATTCGGGAGCGAGGTACTCTGGCGTATTGACGCGAGCTATCGTACGCTTGGCTCCGACGCGCTTGGCCAGGACACAAGCCATGAGGTTCGTGGCCTGGTCTGGCGTAACGCATACAAACAGATCCGCCCCCCTCACATAGGCACTCTCCAGGTCATCCAGGCTAAGCGGATTGCCGTGGAGCGAGAGCGCTTCGATGTGAGACTTCACTTCCTCTATGCGCTTCTCGTTGCTGTCCATGAGGATGATATTCTGCTCCTCCCGAGAGAGCATCTGAGCCAGGTGGGTTCCGACTTCTCCTGCTCCTGCGATGACGATCCTCATCTTTGTCCTTCCTATTTGGTTACACTCTACGAGCCAAGTAGCTCTAGAGCAGCCTGATACATAGCCTCCTGGTCCAAGCCACAATAGGCTCGTTGATCTGCTGGAGAGCCATGCGCAATAAATTCATCGGGGATACCGAACCTACGCAGGCGGACGGCTAGCCCCCGATCCATGATATATTCGGCAATCGCCGCTCCCATGCCTCCGATCAGACAACCATCCTCGACCGTGATGATCTTGGAGCAACGAGCGAGCACAGTATCCACGAGGTCTGTATCTATGGGCTTGGCAAAGACCATATCGACATGCCCGGCATCAACGCCCTCTTGGCGCAAGCGCTCCACGACCTGTGCTACATCTACGCCGATAGGCCCCAAAGAGAGGAAGCAGACATCCCCCCCCTCTGTCAAGAGGCGCCCTTTGCCCCAGGGGAGCTCTCGCATCGGCTGTTGCCAATCAACGACAGAACCTTTGCCTCTAGGATAGCGTATAGCAACTGTCTGCCCCCAAGACTTGTAGGCTGAGTACATCTGATGTCTCAGCTCGACCTCATCCATCGGTGAGACGATAGCCATCCCTGGTATCGTCCTGAGGTAGGCAATATCATAGGCACCTTGGTGGGTCGCTCCGTCCTCCCCTACTAGTCCGGCTCTGTCTAAGCAAAAGATAACGCGACTTCCCTGCAAGGCAACATCATGAATCAGATTGTCGTAGGCCCTTTGCATAAACGTCGAGTAGACATTGCAAAATGGTATCAAGCCCTCACTGGCTAGCCCAGCGGCAAACGTTACTGCATGCCCCTCTGCTATCCCCACGTCGTAGGCTCTAT
>JBGYQR010000258.1:0-2633 GCA_041839075.1 Porphyromonas sp. | reverse complement strand
TTAGACCCGTAGCATATCCAAAGCGGGGACGCTCTCCCAGGCTGTACTCAGCCTTGGGGGGTAAGTAGGGCAAAGGGGATCGTGTCGGGTAGGGTGAGCCTATGCTCCCGACAGAATATGCGAGAGCTAGCCTACTACTACCCCAAGATGAAGACAGACAAACAGGGGCAGGTGAGCTGGAGCTTCGTCCTGCCCGATGCCTTGACGAGATGGCGCGTAGAGGTACTGGCTCATTCCTCAGCCCTCGACTACGGACATATTACCTCCTATGTAGAGAGCTACCGAAGTTTGCAGACCAAGGCATTCTTGCCACGCTTCTTGAGAGAGGGAGACCGCGCTAGCCTGCCAGTATCGGTGCGCAACCTCAGCGATCAGCCTCAAGAGGGGACGTGGCATATAGAGCTCTTTGACCTAGAGACCGATAGCCTCATTGCAGGGCAAGAGGGCACCTTTGCTCTAGAGCCTGGGGGGATGACCTCTTGTGCCTTTGAGCTCGATACGCCCAAGGGATATAGAGAGGTTGGGGTACGCGTCATGGCACGCAGTCGTGAGTTTGCCGATGGGGAGCAGCACCGCCTGCCTATCATACCCAACGTCGTTACCGAACGCAAAAGTCTCGCCCACACGCTGCGCCAGGGGGCACGCGCCGAGATAGACCTAGGAGCCCTCTTGCCTGCTAGTGGCTATATCCCCAGCGAGGGGCAGCTCAAGGTGCGCCTCGAGAGCCAGCCAATATACCTAGCCTTGCTCGCCCTACCCGAGCAGGTCGAGACCGAGCACGAGAACGCTATCGACCTCTCCGCCGCCCTATATGCTCAGAGGCTGGTAGGCTACCTAGCCCAAGACAGCACCCTCGTCCCAGAGCTGAGACGGCGCCTAGAGAGGGCTCAGCTAACCAAGCAGACGACAGACCCAACGATACTCTACTCTAGAGCTCTGATGCAACAAGACGAGAGCAAGCTCATCGCTCGGCTCATCGCCTTACTAGAGGAGGCTCCGAGTAGAGCTAAGGAGCGGGCTCTCATCGAACGCCTCATCAAGATAGGTCAGGACAATGAGGGGCTGGTGCCTTGGCTCGTGGGCTTCAAGGGAAGTGCCTCCGTGACAGAGCTTGTCTTGAGACAGATCATTCGTAGCCGAGCATTCCTGCCCCAAGGCAAGGAGGACAATGAGGAGCTAACGGCCTATGTGCGTAAGGCCTGGAGCGGGCTCGAGAGCCGTATAACGCAAGAGCTAGAGGAGGAGCAAAAGAGGCGTACGCAGTCTAGAGGAGGCTCCATAGAGCCCCAGCTATCCTGGGGAGCTCTCGAGTACCTCTACCTCTCGGCCCTAGACCAAGAGCGCAAGATAGGTGCCGTGGCGCACTACGCCGAGCTAGAGCCGAGACTGAGGAAGCAGGCTCATCGTCTCAGCCTACCAGAGAAGGCCAAGGCAGCACTGATATACACGCATACGGAGCCAGCCCTAGCCAGAGAGCTCGTTCGCTCCATCGAGGAGCACCTCACATATAGCGACGAGGGGGCTTTCTTCGCTGACGAGGCTCTACGCGCCTACTGGTGGTATAGCCGTAGCTACGAGACCACAGCCCTCTCTATCGAGAGCATCTCTAGACTAAAGGGCTGGGAGCAAAAGGAGGCTGTCGCCATGCAGGAGTGGATGCTGGCGCAGAAGCGAGGGGTACGCTGGGAGAGCTCGCTGGCCACCAACGAAGCACTGCATGCTCTGATGCTGGGGGACGGGGCGAAGCTATCCCGAGACAAGGGCGTGGAGGTCAAGGTCATCTCCAGCCAAGGAGAGAGAACAGAGTGGCTAGCCCAGCAGAGGACCGAGCAAACTCATCTGTACAAGGGTGATGAGTATCCGCAAAGGCTCATCCTAAGTCCACGAGACAGCTCGATGGTATGGGTGTCAGCAGAGGCGACCTACCCGCTACCTATCTCTGAGCAAAGCGCCTCGGGTAGGCAGATGACCCTAAGCCGGCAGCATTTCGTCCGAGAGATCGACGCCTCGGGGGAGAGACGGCTCGTGCCCATACTACCGACAACCCGCCTCAAGACTGGGCAAAAGATCGTAACCCAGCTATACCTACAACTGGATAGGGATCTAGACTTCGTGCGCTTGAGCGACCCTCGGGTGGGCTGTCTCGAGCCAAGGGGTGTCTTGGCTGGCCATCGGTGGGGAGGAGGTAGCCCTCATTACCTCGAGCCGAGGGATCAGGAGACGGCTTTCTACTTCGACTATCTGCGCCGTGGTAGCTACATCCTTGAGTATGAGCAGGTCGTAGTGCGACCTGGGACGTACCAGATCCCAGCGGCGGAGGCTGTGTGCCTATATGCCCCTGAGTATCGCGCCAGCAGTGGTGTTGCCCACAGCTGGCAAGTTGGGCAAGAGCAAAAGGACTAGTGTATAGCAACGTTATAGATCGCACGGGAGTATGTCCGACTTCAGATTAAGGTAGGCCTCTAGAGCGGGGGCGTTGGTCTCTGGGCGACACAGCGCTAGAGGGCGGGGGCATCTATACGCTCTCTAGCGCGACGAGGGGGCTGGGCGAGCCGAAAAGAGAGAAAAGCGTAGAAACATTTGGTCAATTCAAAAAGACGCACTACATTTGCACCAGCAAAGCCGATGAGGGG
>JBGYQR010000257.1:0-5599 GCA_041839075.1 Porphyromonas sp. | reverse complement strand
TTTGTGCAACATTGATCCTAATGCTCTTGGCTCTCTTGCCTATGGATGCCTATGGTCTAATGGCTTTGTCTGCCACCGGGCTCTCCTCTCTCATCGAGCTATGTTGCACAAAGATAGCAGAAGGCGCTCACATAGCCTCCCCGCCCTAGCTACAAGCCCCCTCCATCCCTTCTCCCCCTCCATCCCAACCCCTCCTCTCCCCCAGGCCCAAGAGGGGAGGAAATTAGACCTCTCCAGCGCTCTAGGTTAGACCGCCTAAGGGCTCTAGGTTAGAGCCCTTAAGGGCTTTAACTTAGAGCGTCTCGGGGCTCTAACCTAGAGCCCTTTTGGGGTAGCGTTTAGGGGGGGAGAGGGAGGCAACAAAGAAGCTCCCCACACGCCTCAATAGAGGGGCGATGTGGGGAGCGGTACAAGGGGGACGATTGGCCTCCCGGCCTAGGGATAGAGCCCCGAGCGGGGGCCGAGCCGAAGGATATAGAGGGTAGAGCTAGAGCACATAGGCTCCCACGAAGAGCCTACAAGCCAGGAGCTGCGTGCTAGAGCCCCTCGACGAGGCGCTGCTCAAGGGCGTAGGCCTCAGGGAAGATGATATTATTCTCGAGATGAATGTGCTCAAAGAGAGCCGTCATAAATGCCTCTAGATCGCTCATCATCTGTCGGTAGCTGGTACAGGCACCCTCAGGAGCGGTGTAGCCATTGGTCAGAGAGCGAATGGTGGCATAGCGCGCACCTTCGGCCGCATGCTCCATACGCATCACCCCAATAGGGTTGAGCACGGAGCCACAGTGCATGGGAGGTAGCTTGTCCCCTCGCTGGTCAGCCTCAAACAGCTCTAGGACGTAGGGGAATAGCACCTGCTCCTCCTTGTCGAGGTGGGAGAGGAGATCTTCGAGGCTCTCGATATAGAGTGCCTTGAGCTGGTTCAACTCAGGATGAGCTGCCCCATGTACGCTGGCGACCTTACGCACGAGAGCAAGGATCTCGAAGCCACGAGAGCGAATACGGCGGTGGTGGATCTTGAGCGTATAGTCGATCACGAGATCGAGAGGCCATTCGGCAAAAGGAGCTACCTGGGGCTGACGGAGAGCCGCCTCCAATTCGCTGGTGAGGGTCTCGAGATCGAGCCCCATAGAGCTGGCCACGCTAGCGAGCGAGCGGTCGCCATCGCAAAAATAATCGATGTGGTAGCGCTGGAAGATCTGCGCTGTACCGTAATGAAGGCGAGCGATGTCGCCGAGGCTCATGATGTGGAGGTTCATTGATGTCTTGTGTCTAGGAGATGAAGTGCGAGAGTGCTAGCCACTCTGAGGCGGACAGTGAGGCCGAGCTCAGAGTGGCTAGCGAGAGGGAGGGTTAGCCTACGAGGCCAAACTTCTTGAGGTCTTCCTCTACCGTACCGATGACGCCGATACCGAAGTTCTCTACCAGAACCTTGGCCACATTGGGAGAGAGGAACGCGGGCAACGTGGGGCCCAGGTGGATATTCTTCACGCCGAGGTAGAGGAGGGCCAACAGGACGATGACAGCCTTCTGTTCATACCAAGCGATATTGTAGGTAATAGGCAGCTCGTTGATGTCGTTGAGCTGGAATACCTCCTTGAGCTTGAGGGCGATAACGGCAAGCGAATAGCTGTCGTTGCACTGCCCTGCGTCGAGCACACGGGGGATACCACCGATGTCTCCAAGGGCGAGCTTGTTGTAGCGATACTTGGCACAACCAGCCGTCAGGATAACGGTATCGTGAGGCAGAGCCTGGGCGAAATCGCTATAATAGTCGCGACCTTTCATACGGCCATCGCAACCGCCCATCACCACAAACTGGCGGATAGCACCAGACTTGACGGCATCCACAACCTTGTCGGCTAGCTGGAACACCTGCGCGTGGGCAAAGCCACCGATGATCTCGCCCGTCTCGATCTCCGTAGGAGCGGCGCACGTCTTGGCTATCGCAATGACTTCGCTGAAGTCCTTACGCCCCTCAGCATCGGTAGGGATATGCTTACAGCCAGGGAAACCAGTAGCGTTGGCCGTGAACATACGATCCTTGTACGTCGCAGTCTTCAGCGGAGGCACGATGCAGTTGGTCGTAAAGACGATGGGGCCGTTGAAGCTGGTAAACTCTTCGCGCTGCTTCCACCAAGCGTTGCCATAGTTGCCCACGAAATGCTTGTACTTCTTGAAGGCGGGGTAGTAATGCCCAGGGAGCATTTCGCTGTGGGTATATACGTCTACGCCCGTTCCCTCGGTCTGGGCAAGGAGCTGCTCTAGGTCAGCCAGGTCGTGCCCACTGATGAGGATCCCAGGATTGGTGCCGACACCGATATTGACCTTGGTCATCTCGGGGTTGCCGTAGCGCGTAGTGTTGGCCTTGTCAAGGAGAGCCATAGCCTGCACGCCCACTTCGCCCGTCTTGAGTACGAGGGCAACGAGCTGGTCACTAGAGAGCGTATCGGTAGTGATTTGCCCCAGGGCCTCTTGCGTGAAGGCGTGGCAAGCCTCATCATCAAACCCAAGGCGCATAGCGTGATCGAGGTACGCGGCCATTCCCTTGAGGCCATAGATGACGAGCTCCTTCAGAGAGCGCACATCTTCGTTGGCCTCGCTCAGTACGCCTACGGTCTTGGCCTTGGCGTCGTAGGTCGAGGGGCATCCCTCCCAAGAGAGGCTATCGTGCTTAGGTAGTGCGATATGAGCAGAGGCACAACGCGCGATCAGTTCGTCTCGTAGTGCAACCCCAGCAGAGACGCGAGCCTTGATGCTATCGTCGTCGAAGTTGGCGTTGGTGATGGTGGAGAATAGGGCATCGGTGACGTAGTGGTTGATGCGCTCCTCGACCTCTAGACCCGCAGTCCTTAGTGCTGTGGTCGTGATCGAGACGCCCCGTAGGACATACATCAAGAGGTCCATATACGCAGAGGTGCTAGCCTCCTTACCGCAAACGCCCTTGAGGGTACAGCCAATGCCCTTGGAGGCTTCTTGGCACTGGTAGCAAAACATGGAGTCGAAAGCCATAGTGTGATAAATCTTATAGGTGAGTAACCGTTTATTTGTTTCTTGATTTCTATGGCAAAATTACCCTCCCCAGAGGAGTATTTTTGTAACATATATTACACCTACGCAAAAAAGTTCTCCTCCCCCGTCTTATGCAAGACGAGGGAGGAGAGCCATGTCCAAGCGTGCCCTAGGGCAGTGGACTAGAAACGGTAGCTAATCGTGGCTAGGAGCTTCTGACTAGAATACTTGTCGCTGATGGCACCCATGGTAGGGCGCACACTGAGGTTGGCGACCTTGTCCCTGATGGCGGGGAAGGCATAGGTCTTGTCCTCTTGCCAGGCATTGACGTAAGCCACATCGAGCGTCCAATTGGGCGATAGACGATAGCCAAGCCCTAGCGAGAACGAATGCTTGTCCCCGGGCAGACGATAGTGCACGGCCGTACCAGCGACATAGACCTCTCTAGTGGGGATGTTGGCATTGATCTCGTCGGACATCTTGGGAGCCGTAGTCAGCCTATACCCCCCGCGCAACGCTAGGCGACGTGTAGCATTGACCTCTAGCCCCACGCGCAGAGTGTGCTGAGGGCCAAAGTCCTCGTCAATCGCCGTGTTGTCGCCGGCGTAAGGATTGCCTGCATAATAGTAGTCATCGGAGCTGGACTTCTTGAGGCGTGTCTTGCCAAGATCGCTGTACTCATAGTCGGCAGAGAGGATCGCCGTACGCCCAAAGATATAGGCACCACTGAGCCCTAGGCGCAGGGGCGTGTGGAGGTTGAAGTCAAACTCATCACCCACGGGCGTCTCTGTCAAGTAGGCCTTGCTTGGGTCAAGCGGGCTAAGCCCCGTGTTGTACATAGGCCCTAGGATTTGTATCGTATAGGTCGAGAACGTAGGCGTGTAGAGCGAAGCCCCGAGGCGCAGGTTGTCCGTAGGCTGGAAGATAACTCCAAAGCCTAGTCGCAGACCTACACCATTGACGTCATAGGCGTTGTCGAGACTAAGGCCATAGTACTCTCCAGTAGGATTGCTAGCATTGACAGGGCGGAAGCCTTCGCTGTATGACGAGACATAGGAGTAGTCCAGCGAGACGGTCGTCAGCGACATCCCGAAGCTCAGCTCCGCCGAGGGGGCGTAGGAGATGGCTAGGTCAAAGTTGGTTATCGCTCCACTCTCACTCATCTGAAGACCAGCCGAGCGAGGCCCTTCGTTGAGGCCGTCAAAGGCATAGGCCGACTGATAGGCGTTATCGGCAGGGGCATACTCGATCCACTTGCTATGATAGCCGATCGTCCCTAGCCAAGGGGCATCCGAGGCAAAGCCCCTATCTAGATCGCTGGGCATATAGTCGGTGTCATTGAGCAAGGCGGCGGTATAGTCCGCCAGCGAGAAGCCCTGGAGCCCGCTGTGCGTACCCATAGCGTCGAGGCGACGCTTGAAGCGACCTGCATTCTGAATGCCAAAGCCCCAGGTGATATTACCACCTCCCTGAGTGCGGCTGCTGGCCATGTAGGACAGCTCCTCGAAGCGGAAGTCCGAGCTTTTGAGCTTGTTTATCCCACTGCCCCAGTTGGACTCGCCCTGGTAGCTATTGAAGCCACCCGTGAAGCTCACGCGCCCATTCGAGCGAAAGAGCCCTATCCCCGCAGGGTTTTGATTGATCGAACTAAAGTCTACCCCCACAGCACCCATCGCTCCAGAGAGCGCCTGATAGCGAGCCGAGCCCGAGGAGTTGTTTCCGCCAGCAAGCTGTACCGCCGTCATCTCTGACTGCGCATAGCCATCGGCCGTCATATACAACCCAGCGACGAGCGCTGCGGTTAGGACAAATATCTTCTTCATTATACCTTAATCTTGTAGTAAACAATACATCAGCACGTATGGCACCTCTAGGCTACCTGCGCCCTCTCAGTGAGCCACCACCGCCCGAGCTACGAGAGCTACCCGACGAGGACGAACCGCCACCGTAGCTAGAGGATGAGCTACGCGAAGAGCTAGACCCGCCATAGCTAGAGGACGAGCTACGGGATGAGTTGCGACTATTGGAGTCGTACGAGGAGGCCTCGGTACGCTGCTGTCTAGTCGAGCCACTGCCATAGCCCGAGTAGGAGCTACGAGCCGTACCGCGATAGCTGGTACCAGAGGAGGTAGAGCCGTGGACACTACGATCGCGATTGCCATAGTAGCCCCTATCTCCAGCCTCTACCGAAGATCGAGCCGACTGGAATGCTCCATAGGCTGTCGTACGCTCAGAGCGTCGGTACGACGATGAGCCCCCTCTAATAGAGGTACTGCGATGTGTCGAGGGATACTCCCTGTATCGAGGGCGCGAATACCCTCCTCCGTAATAGTAGTACCAAGGATCTACGCCCCAGTGATATCCGTAGTGGCCATAGCCCCAGCTGCCAAATCCACCATAAAACCCTCCATAGTAACCATAGTAGCCGTAGCGATAGCGGTCGTAATACCAGGGATCATAGTAGCTGTACCTAGGCCACCAGGGATCGTAGCGGTAGCCGTAGTAGGCTCCATAGCGGGGGTAACCATAGTAATAATAGTCGTCGTACCAGGGGTAGAAGCTCCTACCCCAGCGGTCATAGCCACCA
>JBGYQR010000256.1:0-2578 GCA_041839075.1 Porphyromonas sp. | reverse complement strand
CGAGGCTGGTATGATCCGCTACGTAGACCAGATCACTAAGGATACCGACGGCGATGGCATCGCAGACTCAGGCGACGGCGTGATCAACGACAACGACCGCGTCGTAGTGGGCAATGACGTACCACGCGTTACCTATGGTATGAACTTCAACGTAGGCTATAAGGGGCTCAACCTCTCGGTGGCTGCCCAGGGCGTAACCAACGTCAAGGTGTACCACCAAAACGAAGCTGCTATTGCCTTCTTCGACAACTCTGTACCACGTACGTGGCAGCTAGACAACTGGACGCCTCAAAACCAGGGAGCTGTGTATCCTAAGCTCTTCGTCCCCTCTGACCAGCGCTTTAGGTACAACAACCACGCCTCCTCGTTCTGGCTCTTTGATGCCGCCTACCTGCGTATCAAGAATATCACGCTGAGCTACGAGCTCCCCACCGACCTGCTCAAGAAGGTAGGGCTCAATGCCGCTCGCATCTATATGTCTGGAGACAACCTCTTCACCTTCACGAGCGACAAGCGTATGAAGGACTTTGACCCTGAGGCTGCCACGGCTCGTGGATACGCCATTGGGGTGAAGACCATCACCGCTGGCGTTACGGTAACCTTCTAAGGCTGAGGACGTATAGACGATTAACATTCAACAGAATAAGTTACAATGAACAAGATAGCAAAGGTACTCGGTCTGTGTGGCGTACTCTGCCTAAGCGTCGCCTGCTCCGATGATTTTTTTGAATACAAGCCCACTGGCGAGCTAGACTCCTCGATGATGAACGCTGGCCTTGCTGGTAGCCTGCGCAACTCTGCCTACGCCTATATCGGTGCCAACATGTCTGGGTACTCGGCACCCTTTATGGATGGGTATGCAGACAACGGCTACTCACGCAACGCCTGGGACAGCAATGGCGCCTCGGTGCAGTCCAACTCCCTGACGCCTAGCCAAAACTATGGTTACGACTGGGCCTATGGAGGTATCCGCAAGTGTAACCTCCTCATCGAGTCGCTCGTAGGCTCTCCGCTGAGCCAGACGATCATCGACAAGTACACCAACGAAGCCCGCGTGATACGTGCCTGGCTGTATGCCGACCTCACGCTCCGCTTCGGGGATGTCATCCATATCACCAAAGTGGCCGACGACTACCCTGATGGCCTGGAGCGCACAGCGGCCTCGACGATCCGTGCTTGGGTGCTCTCAGAGCTGACGGAGGCTGCTGCTGCTCTACCCACCAGCAACGACAAGGGGTATCTCAATCGTGCTCAGGCGACGGCCATCTTGGCGCGCTATGCCTATTATTTCGGTGAGTATGCCCAGGCCGAGACGGCAGCCAAGTATGTCATCGACAATGGCGGTTATAGCCTACATACGGTCTCTAGCCTAACGGCAGCCCAGCAGGCTGATGCTGCCTACATCAAGCAGCTCGTAGACTTCACGTCTGCTGGCATTAGCGAGGATGCCTTCATCAAGGGGATCTTCAGCTACATGGGCATTTGGAAGGCCGATGGTAGCCCCGAGGTTATCCTGGCCAAGGAGTATATACCTACGGCCGAGAAGGGTAATTACCTGCGTGTGACGGCGCTGATGTCTCCCAACCAGGTAGACAAGCAGGCCTGGGCCACCATCGTACCCATCCAGCAGCTCGTGGATGCCTACTGGGCGGTAGATGGCAAGACCAAGCCCACGCTCACGGATCGCACTGTGCGCGAGGGGCAGTTTAAGATGCTCCAGACCTCGATTACCCAGGCGGCAAGCGCTGCGGGTATGAGCAAGTCAGCCTATGTGGCTAGCACGCTCAATGCTGTGGTGGCTGACCAGTATATGGACCAGTATCGCAATCGTGATGCCCGTCTGTATGCCTCGGTGGTGTTCCCCTTCTCTGCCATCAACGAGTTTGTCCCTGGCGCCTACCAGATCTATGAGCAAGACATTGTCAATTATGGCCGCAGTGGCTTTACCTTCCGTAAGATGACGGGGGCAGACGATGTGGCGCCTCTGTGGGGTGGTGGCTACTACGGCACGGGGGTAGACTTCCCCATCATCCGTCTAGCCGAGATGTACCTCGTATTGGCTGAGGCTCATACCCAAACGACAGGCTATGATGCCACGGCCGTAGCGGCGCTCAACAAGCTACGTACGCGCCTGGGTATGCCCGAGGTACCTACGGGTCTTGCCAAAAACGATGCCCTCGACTTCATCCGTCGTGAGCGTCGCCTCGAGCTCGCTGGCGAGGGTCTGCGCTTCTTCGATATTCGTCTCTACGAAGACGATACGCGCAACGGTGGTTACAAGGGCACGGAGGCTGCTAGCTCGGTGATGACGGGGCAGATCTTCGACGTGCTGGGCACCCCAGGGGCTAAGCTCACGTGGGCAACGCGTCTGAACCTCCTACCTCTGCCCACCTCAGCTGTGGACAAGAACCCCAAGCTACAAGGCAACAACAACCCCGCCTACTAAGAGGCACCGCCCCAGGACTCTAGTTCTAGAGGCCTGGGGACTCCTCTCTAGCCCCTCAAAGCTCAAGGTCGAGTACAGCACGCGAGCTGTACTCGGCCTTGAGCTTTGGGGGGGGCTTCGAAGCCTCGGGGG
>JBGYQR010000255.1:0-7354 GCA_041839075.1 Porphyromonas sp. | reverse complement strand
TTGCGACGTATCCAAGAAGAAGATAATATTCTGGTTTATAGACGATTGGTACTTTTGGAGTATATCTCCTTACGTCGAATTCGCGTTAACCTAGAGCGCCAAAGGGCTCCAACTTAAAGCCCTCGAGCGCTCTAACCCAAAGCGTCCGAGGGCTATCGCCTCCCCCTACCATCCGCTGTATAAGCCCCTGGATAGGAGCTCTCTACGACGACACCCCAGGCGGAGATAATGGCCTCAAGACAAGGGCTACCATAGACCTATATAATACATAGGTAGAGCGACCAGGCGGATGGTGCCTCTCGTCCACCAGCCTTCTCTAGCTAGTCCGCACTACTAGAGGCAACACCTCCTCTACCTCGAGCCCACAGCCCGACGAGGGAGGATACATTCGAGACACGAGCGACGTGGGCAAAGGATAAAAGGAGTATATTTGCTAGTCGGTGGTGCCACACGCCTCGGGATAACCAGGGGAGCGTCCAGCCACCTAACCTATTGAGAAATAAGAAATCAATCATAACAACTATAAAGTACGCTGTACTCATGAACAAAGTAGATGTACTGCTCGGTCTACAATGGGGAGACGAGGGCAAAGGTAAGATTGTCGATGTACTCACACCTAGGTACGACGTCGTCGCTCGCTTCCAAGGAGGGCCCAATGCTGGCCACACCCTAGAGTTTGCTGGAGAGAAATACGTACTACGCTCCATTCCCTCAGGGATCTTCCAGGGCGACAAGCTCAATGTTATCGGCAATGGCGTAGTCCTAGACCCCATCCTCTTTGTTGATGAGGCTAAGGCGCTAGCTAGGAGTGGGCACAACCTCCGTGAGCGCCTAGTCATCTCGCGCAAGGCACACCTCATCCTACCCACACACCGCCTGCTGGATGCGGCCAACGAAGCCGCCAAGGGTGATGCCAAGGTAGGTACCACAGGCAAGGGCATTGGCCCAACCTATACAGACAAGGTCGGGCGCTATGGCCTGAGGGTGGGAGATATAGAGATCAACTTTGAGGCCAAGTACACCGCGGCCAAAGAGCGCCACCTGGCTATACTTGCCTCTATGGGGCATCCTCTTGGCAACCTCGAGGAGCTAGAGAGGCAATGGCTAGACGCCGTAGAGGAGCTACGTAGCTTCCGCTTCGTCGATAGCGAGCAACTCATCAACGACTGCCTCGCAAGCGGTCAGCGCGTCCTAGCAGAGGGCGCACAGGGCTCTTTGCTCGACATCGATTTTGGTTCCTATCCCTTCGTAACCTCCAGCAATACGATCTCGGCAGGTTGCTGTACAGGGTTGGGCGTTGCCCCACGCTCTATCGGCGAAGTCTATGGTATATTCAAGGCCTACTGCACCCGCGTAGGGTCTGGCCCTTTCCCAACGGAGCTATTCGACGAAACGGGCGAAGCTCTCTGCAAGCTAGGGCACGAGTTCGGCTCGGTAACGGGTCGCAAGAGGCGCTGCGGCTGGCTAGACCTGGTGGCTCTGCGCTACACGACTATGCTCAACGGCGTTACCAAGCTCATCATGATGAAAAGCGACGTGATGGACACCTTCCAAGAGATCAAGGTCTGCGTCGGCTACGAGCACAACGGAGAGGTCTCGACCTCGTTCCCCTTTGAGCTGAGCGATGCCTACCAGCCTGTGTATAAGACGTTCGCTGGCTGGCAGAACGATTGCTCGCATCTGACCCGAGCAGAGGAGTTTCCCCAGGCTCTCAAGGATTATATCGCCTTCATCGAGGCCGAGCTAGGTATCCCCATAGCTGTCGTCTCTGTAGGCCCCGATAGAGAGCAGACCATCATCGTCCGCGAGCTATAAGCACTAGAGGCATGTAGAGGCTAAGCAGGGAGCTCTAGGCTCCATCTCCTATATCAAAGACACCCCCGCATAGCCCCCAACCAACAACGAGTAGACGTACCCGTCAGATGATACAAGAAGAGCTTTGGATAGAGCGGCTCGCTAGCGGTGCACGCCTGGCCTATGCCTCTAGCGAGCGCTTGTGGAAAGCCTTCACCACCCAGCTCGAGATACGCCTCTCCGAGGAGATAGCCATCGACTTCCGCGCGGCTGGTATATGGTCGCTCACTCTGGAGCCCGAGTATATCGCCCAGGTAGAGGCGAGCGAGGGTGGTGGCTATATATTAGTGCCTCCCTGCCTACGCCTCTCTATCACCAGCAAGCTGGCGCATAGACGCACCATACAACCCCTCTCTGAACTGGCCGAAGCCATCTCCCTAGCCTCGGGCATCCGCCTAGAGCGCGCTGAGCGCTGGCTCGGAGTGCTCGTGCCCGCCCTTGAGGAGTTGCTTCAGAGTCAGAGAGCTGTCTACTGGAAGTATATAGGCATACTCTATCCCCTAGAGCCAGGCGCGGGGGGCTACCGCCTAGATCTCTCCGAGGCGTTTACGACGGGGCTCAATCGACCTTTTGCGGCATTCGCCCCCACCCCGATAGCGAGTATAGAGGGGCATCCCGACCTCGAGGTTCGTTCGCTCAAGTCGGCGCTTAGCTGGGGTACCCCCTACTCCGTTTCGTTCGTCCCTACTCCTAGATCAGAGAGAGGCATAGAGGAGATTGTAGTGCCAGCCCCAAGCGCTGTGGAGGAAGCGCTCCCAACAGAGGAGGAGGTGCTAGTATCCAGCGTAGTAGAGGAAGCTCCTCAAACGGAGGAGAAGCCCACATCGTCCCCAGTAGAGGAAGCCCCCCAAACAGAGGAGGAGCCCACATCTCCCCCAGTAGAGGAAGCCCCCCAAAGCGAGGACCTCCAGCCCCAGGCGGAGCTGATACCTGAGCCCTCTAGTGATCAGGCCGTGTGTACGAGCAGTGCGCCAACCGAGCCCCAGCCTACCCTCATCGAAGCAGAGGAAGATTGCCCCACAAGCGAAGTGTCATACGCCCATACCGAGGCCGAGGTAGCGCCCCACGAGCCAGCGCCAGCGTCCCTATCCTCAGAAGAGGGGGGAGAGCCACGCCAGGACGAGCAAGCCCCCCATTCGTCTCGTAGACGTCTACTCGCTCTGCTCCCCCTAGTCTTGCTCGTCGGCCTATGCGCCATCTACCTCAGCAAGCAACGAGGTGGACAAGACGAGACGCCTAGCCCCGCGAAGGTAGCAGCCTCACGAGAGAGCTCACGAGCGCTCTCCGCCCCGACTGACACCATAGCCAGCACGCCGAGCCTAGACACTCTACCCCAGCCTCAAGAGGCACTGCTAGTAGCCGACACGCCCCAGAGGCAAGAGCCCAAGCCCATAGCTCCCCCGACGAGCCGCCCAGTTAGCCGGTCAGCCTCCCAGTGGAGCAATAGCCCCGAGGAGGTTATTACCATCAAAGAGGGCGATACGCTCGCCAACATCGCCGAGCGCAAGTACGGGCACAAGGCCTTTTGGGTCTATATATACGAGGAGAATAGGGAGCTACTACCCGACCCTCATCACGCCACGGCAGGGCTGATACTCACCCTCCCTGCGTCCAAGAAGTACCGCATCGACCCGAACAATACTAAATCCGTCTCGCGTGCGTTGGTATTACAAAAGAGCCTAAGTCAGTAAAGCCCAAACGTATGGCCGACTAGGAGACTAGACGCTCGGCCTATCAATAGAATAGATTGTTTCACCCAACATAGACATAATGGAAGCCGTAGACATAAAGAACCTCAATGAGCGCATCGAGCGCAAGAGCTATATCATCGAGCAGTTGCGCCAGGGGATGCGCCAGGCCATCGTAGGGCAGAGCCACCTCATCGACTCTCTGCTCATAGGCCTATTGGCCGATGGTCACATTCTACTCGAGGGTATGCCGGGGCTAGCCAAGACACTAGCCATCAAGACGCTAGCTCAGCTAGTTAGAGCAGACTACAAGCGTATCCAGTTCACCCCCGACCTGCTCCCCGCAGACGTGGTGGGAACTCTGATGTATAGCCAGAAGCACGAAGAGTTTCAAGTCAAGCAGGGGCCTATCTTTGCCAACTTTATCCTGGCCGATGAAATCAACCGAGCTCCGGCCAAGGTGCAGAGCGCCCTACTAGAGGCTATGCAGGAGAAGCAGGTAACCATTGGCGAGCGTACCTTCAAGCTCCCCAACCCCTTCCTCGTACTCGCTACGCAAAACCCCATCGAGCAGGAGGGCACCTATCCCCTACCCGAGGCTCAGGTAGACCGCTTCATGCTCAAAGTGCAGATCAGCTACCCCAAGCGCGAAGAGGAGGCTCTGATCATCCGCGATCAGATTAGACCAGACCGCCAAGAGATCTCCCCCATCCTCACCATCGAGGATCTACTAGAGGCCAGGCGTCTCGTGCATGAGGTCTACCTAGACGAAAAGATCGAGCGCTACATCGTAGACATTGTCTTTGCTACTCGCGAGCCCGAGGCGGCCGGGCTCGGAGAGATGCGTAGCTACATCAGCTTCGGCGCTTCGCCTCGTGCCTCTATCTCTCTGGCGGTAGCCGCTCGTGCCTATGCTTTCATACGAGGCAGGGGCTACGTCATCCCCGAGGATATTCGTGCCGTCTGCTACGACGTCCTGCGCCACCGCATAGGGCTAAGCTACGAGGCCGAGGCCAACGAGCTATCTGCCGATGACATTATCCGCGAGATACTCAACAAGATACAGGTACCATAGCCTCGAGGCCTTGAGGACTTTGAGGACGAGACAGACAGCACGTATGAGTACGGCACAAGCCAACGAGTTGCTACGCCGCGTGCGTCGCATCGAGATTAAGGCCAAGGGGCTGAGCCAGCAAGTTTTTGCAGGGCAGTACCACTCGGCCTTTAGAGGGCATGGTATGACCTTCAGCGAGGTACGAGGCTACCAGGTAGGGGACGATGTACGAGACATCGACTGGAACGTAACGGCGCGCTATGCCTCGCCCTATATCAAGGTCTTTGAGGAGGAGCGAGAGCTGACCATCATGCTCCTAGTGGACCTTACGGGGAGTACCCTACTCGGGAGCCACGGCGAGAGCAAGCGAGAGCTGATGGCAGAGACGGCTGCAACGATAGCATTCTCGGCGATGCAAAACCACGATCGCATAGGCGCCATCTTCTTTACCGACCAGGTGGAGCTATTTGTCCCCCCCAAGTCGGGGCGCAAGCACGTCCTGTACATCATCAGAGAGCTACTGGGCTTCAATCCCAAGGGGAGGAGCACCAACCTAAACGTCCCCCTGAGCTATCTGATGCGTACGATCAAGAAGCGCTGTACGGCCTTCCTCATCTCCGATATGATGCAAGAGGCCGAGAGTTACAGCACCTCCTTGGGGCTAGCAGGACGCAAGCACGACCTAGTGGCCATACGTGCCTATGACCGCTACGAGGTCGAGCTCCCCGACCTAGGCCTCGTACAAGTCGAGGATAGCGAAACGGGCGAATGCCTCTGGATCGACAGCTCTAGCCGAGAGGTACGTAGGTGCTATCGTGAGCAATACGCGGCACTCGTAGAGGGCAACGTAGAGATGTGCAAGCGCAGAGCCATAGACCTCGTACACCTGCCTACTGGCGAGGACTTTGCGCCCGAGCTCATCGCCCTATTCAAGCGACGTAGCTAGCCCCACGAGCTCTCAACACAACAAGACAATGAGACTTATCCCCCATATCCTATATAGTCTATGCCTACTGCTCTCTACGCTGGAGGTGCAGGGGCAAAACGTATCTATACAAGCCAAGATAGACCGAGGAGAGATCCGCACGGGAGAGCAGGCAGCTATCGATGTAGTGATCCGTACGCGCAACCTGGCTCAGACCAAGTTTTACCTCACAGAAGACCTCCGCCAGGGAGAGCCGTTTGTCGTCCTGGAGTTCACTCCCCTGGATACCATCGACATCGATGGCAAGCTGCAGGAGATCACCGCCAGGATGATCGTTACCTCCTTTGACTCGACGCTCATCACGATCCCCCCGATCATCGTAGAGACACCCGACGGGCAGGCTCAGACGGCTCCTCTGGCGCTCAACGTTGTCCAGCCAGAGGTCGATGCTGCACATCCCGAAAACTTCAAAGACATCAAAGACCCCTGGGAGGTTTCGCTACGCCTTAGCGACATCTGGGAGATGCTCTATCGTAGCCCCATCTTTTGGGCTGTGGTGGCTCTGCTTGTCGTGGGAGGCTTGCTCTATCGATGGCGAGACAAGCTCAAGAGGGCTCCCCAGCCAAAATTGGTACCGCCCCCCCCTATTGTCACGCCACTAGAGCGCTGTTTGACGACCCTCGGAGGACTGACGACGGAGCGCCTTCGGATTCAAGAGGATTTCAAGGCTTTCTACTCCACTATCGTAGAGGCTCTCAAGCTCTATATGGACGAGGTGCGCCAGTGGACGACCGCCGAGATGACCTCCGACGAAGTCATCGACCTCCTCGATGCTCAGGCGGGTGATCGCCAGCTCAAAGAGCGCCTACGTAAGCTCCTGAGAGAGGCCGACATGAGCAAGTTTGCCAAAAGTTGCCCCAGTCTATCCGAGGCAGAGGCTTCGCTCAGAGAGGCACGCCTCTTTGCCCAAGAGGCAGACAAGCAATGGGGTGTAGCAGATCAAGCAACACCCCCAGAGACTGCATAGAGACCTCCCATGACACTATTGTATCCATCATACCTCTACCTACTACTCCTGCTACCGCTGGTGGCAGGGTGGTATCTATACCGTAGGCATAGCGGGCACGCCACCCTGCGTATCCCTGCCATTCGGCTTGTCACGAAGTCCAAGGGGGTGCGCCCCTATCTTAGGCATATCTTGCTCGGGCTACGTCTAGGAGCTCTAGCTCTGCTCATCATCGCGCTGGCTCGCCCCCAATCGACAGGCAACTGGGAAGAGGTAGACACCGAGGGGATAGACATCATGCTCACAATGGACCTCTCGAGTAGTATGCTGGCGATGGACTTCTCGCCCAATCGTATCGAGGCAGCCAAGCGTGTGGCCTCCTCCTTCGTTGCGGCACGCGAGCACGACAACATCGGGCTCGTAGCCTTTGCGGGCGAGAGCTTTACGGCCTCGCCTCTAACCTCCGATCACGCCTCGCTGCTCAACCGCATCAGCGATATGACGACCGGTATCATCGAGGATCGTACAGCGATCGGTCTGGGTATAGCTACGGCTGTCAATCGCCTTAGAGAGAGCAAGACAGCCAGCAAGGTTATCGTCCTCTTGACCGATGGTACCAACAACTCTGGCGACATATCCCCCGAGATGGCGGCCGAGATAGCTAAGAGCTACGGCATTACCATCTATACCATCGGTATGGGCTCGCTGACGGGCGAGGCAGCCTACCCTGTACAATCGTTTTTTGGCGATACGCGCATCCGCAATCTGCCCGTAGAAATCGACGAAGAGACAATGCGCCAGGTGGCGGAGAAAACCGGGGGGCTATA
>JBGYQR010000254.1:0-6943 GCA_041839075.1 Porphyromonas sp. | reverse complement strand
TGCTCCATCAACCTGTTTTATCTTGCTATCAAGGCGGGGTCTGCCCTAGCCTTGCATACAAAAGTACGCGTTTCGCGTCAAACAAAAGAGCTCACGCTCCACCACCACAGGTGAGAGGAGCGTGAGCCACGATTGCCTGAGTAGCGAGAGGGGGACTTGAACCCCCGACCTTCGGATTATGAATCCGACGCTCTAACCAGCTGAGCTATCTCGCCGTCCTTTCTCTAAGACGATGCAAAGATATACGACTCTTTTGAATTACACAACACCCCCAAATAAATTCCCTCAAGATTGCCCCCTCTCCCCCTAGAGGCGAGCGAGGCAGAGGCTGGATGCGCTCCCAACCTCTGCCTCGCCTATCCCTAGAGAGCTATCCGCCCCTAGGTCAGTAAAGTGCTCTCTCTAGTAGTGTCGTAGCCACTTCCAGAGGTCCTTAAACGAAGGCTTCTTGCCGTACATCAAGACCCCGATACGGTATATCTTGGCCGAGAAGAACATCATCAAGGCAAACGACCCATAGAGAACAACGAGGCTAAGCACCTCCTCCCACAAGGCAACGCCATAGGCCGCACGCGAGAGCATCACAATGGGCGAGGTGAAGGGGATGTACGACGCCCACATAGCCAGCGTACCATAGGGATTGTCAAAGCAGGCCATCCCTATATAAAACGATACGAGCAGCACCATCGTAACCGGGAGGATGAAGCCCTGAGCATCCTCGTCGCTCGACACCGCTGAGCCGAGAGCAGCATACAGCGAGGCATAGAGCAGATAGCCTCCGACAAAGTAGAAGGCAAAGAGGATACCCACCTCCAGGAAGTTGATCTGAGCCAGGCCAGAGAAGATCTCGACATAGGTGCTCATATCTGAGGCCTGGAGCTCCTGCATAGCCGCCTGGTTTTGAGCGACCTCGGCGTATAGATCACCAAAGACGAAGTACTGCAACCCGATACTCGTGGCAAAGAGGATAACGACCCAGACGATCATCTGCGTCAGAGCCACCAGCCCTATACCGATGAGCTTACCCGTCAGTAGGTCAAAGGGACGCACCGAGCTGACCATCACCTCCATGATGCGGGACTTCTTCTCCTCGAGCACACCCTGTAGCACCATCCCTCCGTATATCGAGATGAAGAAATACAGCACCATAGCCATCACCATCCCGATCACCGAAGCCACAGCTCCGTTGGAGGCTGTCTCTGCACCATCCTCCCCGATACGATAGGTGGGCACCTCTACCTGCACCTTGCTATCGCGTATGATCTCCTGGATGTTGTCTACCTGGTAGGAGTTGAGACGCTGCTCAGAGAGGTAGTCTGATATAACCCTATTGATATGGGAGCTGAGCCCCACGGGGAGCGTCTTGTGCGAGTAGAGGGTGAAGGCCTTGGGGTCCTCAAGCAGGTCTTGACGTATCTCTAGGAATGCTGAGAAGTGTCCCTCCGAGCTATCGCCACGGATCTCCTGCATCGACATATCGACGTAGGTAAAGTTATAATCCTCTGTGCTCTGCAACAATCCGCCATACAGCCCCGTGCGGTCGATGACCGCCACGGTCTGCTCGTCGGAGGTATTGCTCATAATCAAGGCGGGGACAAACATCAACCCGACCATAATCAGGGGCATCAGTAGCGTCATGATGATGAAGCTCTTCTTCATCACCCTGGCACGATACTCACGCTCGATGACGATACCTATCTTACTATTCATGATGCGATACAGTTTTGAGGAATATCTCGTGCATGGATGGGATCTCCTGCTCTACCTGCACGAGGGGTAGATCACCAGGGAGTTGGTCGATAATCTGGCGTAGGGTCTCGCCCTCTCGGAGCGCTACGCGTATCTGTGTGTACTGCTCGTTGCTGGTACTACTGAGCAGGTTGAGGTGCGCCAACGGTTCCATAGGCACCTCGCCCATCAGACGGATAGAGACGGCACTAGCAGCGTGAGACATACGGATGTCATTGACCCTACCCTTGAGGACGAGCTTGGAGCGATTGATCAGGGCGATGTCATCACAGACCTCCTCGACACTCTGCATATTGTGGGTCGAGAAGATGATGGTGTGCCCCGCCTCCTTGAGCGACAAGATCTCGCGCTTGAGGAGCTCAGCATTGACGGGGTCAAAGCCACTAAAGGGTTCGTCAAAGATCAATAGCTCGGGGCGGTGCAGGACGGTGCAGACGAACTGCACCTTTTGTTGCATTCCCTTGGAGAGCTCCTCCACCTTCTTGTCCCACCAGGGCATGATCTCAAACTTCTCAAACCACTGCTCGAGCCTCGCCTTGGCATCAGCCTTGCTGAGCCCCTTGAGACGAGCCAGGTAGATGGCCTGCTCTCCGACTTTCATCTTGCGATACAGGCCTCGCTCCTCGGGGAGGTAACCAATGCGGTTGATGTGCTTGGGTCTTAGCAGTTCTCCATCAAAAAACACTTGCCCACCATCGGGGGCCGTGATGCAGTTGATGATACGGATCAGAGAGGTCTTACCTGCCCCATTAGGGCCAAGCAAACCGAAGATCCGCCCTCTATGCACCTCAAGGCTAACGTCGTCCAAAGCCGTATGCGCGGCATAGTGCTTCGAGACGTGCTCTACTTTGAGTAGTTCCATACGTGATAGAAAGAGTAATGATACACTATACTTATTTTGAACGTCAAAGATACGAGCTTTTGGACTTCCCCCCACCTTGGGCCCAGGGCGCCTTTAGAGGTATCGCACGCTTAGGCGGGTAAAGTTTGCCAAGAGGTCTCTATGCCATTCGGCAGAAAATCATCAACTTTGCACCCGTATGACTACTCCGGCGATACTACGACAGATCCTAACCCTCGTCACCTTGCTACTGCTCGGCCTACCGATGGCCAGGGGGCAAGAGATCGCGGGCATCGAGCTCTCTCGCCTGGGTCGACTGAGGCCACTGCCACCCTTCGACAGGGATGGAGGCTACCGACTACTCGACCTCCTAGATGAGGCTCCCTGGGCTCAGCGGGGAGACTCCACTCGTGCCAGCACCTTTGCCCAGTGGAGCACCAAGATACTCCTGGGGCAGGAGGTCAAGCTCTCGGACAAATGGTCGCTACTCTTGGACGGACTGATACATATACCCGCTCACCGCAACAAGATCGACGGCTGGTGGATGGGCTACGAAGTTGTCGGTAGCTACCGCCCCAAGGCTGGTCATCACTTGCTCCTACGCACGTCCAACAACCTTGCGACACGTCTGCGCCAATGGCGTAGCGAGAGCAACGTCCTATATTTCTATGCCCCCGAGCGCTCGGGGCTAGCTGTGCTGTCCTTTGGCATCACTTCTCGAGAGACGACCCACCTGAGCTACGAGGAGATATTTAGCCCTCAGTGGGTAGCCCCCATCGGCGCCAACACCCCCGTGTACGACTTTCACAAGCGCTATCTCTCCCTGCGCAATAGCATCGACCTCATCCCTGGGCTTAGGCTGACGGGGCTAATGGTCTATGAGCATCGTATGCCCAGCCACAGCCACTCCTGGCTGGGCACGCCTATCTACACCCACAAGGCTCTCGTGGCAAAGGCAAACCTCCAGTGGGATATGGCTCGTCGCCATCCTGCTACCTCCCCCCAGCATCCGACCTCTACTCAACGCCCGATGGGATACTTTGCCCCTATGCTAGGGCTCAGCTATCGGGCGGCCATCGATCCTCACCCTCGGGGGCGCATCCCATATAGTCAGTACCAGCTGCTTGAGCTAAGCCTCAGGGCAAGCTATGCCTGGAGTGATCAGCACCGCCTCTCTTGGGGAGCAGTCGCAGGTGGCTATATAGACCGCAAGCACGTCACCATTGCCGATGAACGCTATCTCACCATCGCCGAAGACATGGGGCGCACACCTATGTCGGCGAGCTGGGCTACGCTCTCTCCCGATCGGTATCTCGGCAAGCGCTGGCTCTGGGGCTATGCCGATACTAGCCTCGGTAGGCTAACGATCACGCGCTTAGCTTCCATAGGCTGGGAAGAGGCTCTACATCTACGTGGTCTGTGGAGTGAGCGCGGGCAATGGTACGAGGCAGGTTACTCCATCGGTTGGGGCGAACTGCTGCGTGTGGGCTTCTTCGCTGGGTGCAATTTCCGGGATGAGCAGCAGCTGCGCCTACGCCTATCCTTGCCCATGCTACTACTCCTCGGCAAGGCCTCCTCCCGCCACTAGGTTCGGAGGCTCTATCCCCCGCCTCAGCAGGGTCGCACCGACCTCAAGCCCCCTCCCCGCCCTAGCTACAAGCCCCCTCCATCCCTCCTCCTCTTCCCCCAACCCCTCCTCTCCCCCAAGCCCAAGGGGGGGGGAGGAATTTAGAGCGCCAAGGGGCTCTAACCTAGAGCGCTGGAGGGATTGTAACTTGCTGATTTAGAGAGGGGGTTCTAGAGGGCTCTCGGAGCCCCCTCCAAAGGGGTACCTCGCCCCAAGCGGTGAGCAGAGGATAGGCTACATATCACCCCCGATGAGGCGTACCCGGATCTAGCGCCACCCCCTACCAGCGCCACCAATCCCCCCAAGGGCTGGAGCACCACGCCTAATACCTCTAGAGCATCGCACCCATCAGCTATATTTTAACGTCGTGTTGCATTTTGCTCTTATTTAATAATACGGGGGGGGGGTATTTTCTTTAGTTACAAAGAAACATTTTGATACTATCGTTACTTATTATACATTTGCATATAACATCATCTACGACATCGCCTATAACCCCCATATCACAAAGAAGCTAAGGGGCCTGGGGGCTCCCTACTCGCCCCACCCACGCCCCCAAGGAAGGAGCCACGACAGCAAGAAACAGCGGGACGCACGAAACTCCCCAAGCAAACCATCCTCCCACTACACTAAGCCCCCAGGGGGCACCAAAGCACCAATCAAACAAGCAGTATATACTCAGTCATGAGAAGACTATTACACACGATCGTTTGGGCCCTATGCCTTTGGGCATCTGCCCCAGCCCAAGAGACAGAGGCCTGCTGGATAGACGGCATCGTCGTCCTGGCCGATGACCAGCCCCTGGTCAATGCCCACATAGCCATATACGCCCCAGGAGAGCAGGCCACACGACTACGCACCATCACGGATGCCAACGGCTACTTCTCCCTGCGCGTCCCCTATGGCGACTACACCCTAGAGGCCTCGTACCTAGGCCAACGGCAAGAGCTGCGGCAAGACCTAAGGCTCCGAGCCGAGCGTATCTCCTTGGGCAAACTGCTATTTCGAGGGGAGCAAATGCTCCAAGCCGTAGAAGTTGTAGCCCAGGCTCCTATCGTGCGCTATGAGGGGAGCAAGATGATCTTTGGTAGCGCAGCCTTTGCCCAGGCCAAGGGAGGCAATATCCTGGACGGCATCAAGCTCATCCCAGGCTTACAGCTACAACAGGGGACGTCGCTCAAGCTCTATGGTCTCTCGGACGTACTCGTATATATAGATGGGCGCGCTCTGAAGATGCCTGCCCGAGAGGTCGCCTCGTATCTACAAGGTATGTCCATCGAGGAGATAGAGAGCATAGAGCTGATCCGCGAGCCTGGCGTAGAGTACGGCAACGTCACGAGCCCGATCCTCAACATTAGGCGCAAGCCCAGGGGCGAGAGCGGGATAAAGGGCTTCAGCCAAGCGGGGCTAACCTACCAGCGCTACCTCTCTGAGCAGTTGTCCACACGGGCAAACCTAAACTTTGGCTCCACCCGCTCCTTTGTGCACTACACCCTAGGCGACACCAGACGTCTAGAGACTACGACCCTACTGGGAGCCACCGATACAATCCTGACGGACGCCCGCCTAGGGCATCAGATCGCAGCGGGTACGGATATATCGCTTGGCCGGGGTGGCAACCTGGGTGGCCAGCTACAAGCGACCTTCCTAGGCGAGCGCCTCAAGCTCGGCTACCAACGCAGTAGCAAGCTCACGGGGCGCCAACTATACGGCACTCTGTATCATAGCCTACGCAGGGAGCGCTGGGGGCTAGAGACGACAGCCGAAGCATCGGTAGGGCACAACGAGATTGCCTACCAAGCCCTCAGCACCAGCCAGCGCCAGGAGCGCGATCGCCTCTATCGCCTAGCCCTCGACTACAACCTACAGGTGGCCTCGGGGCTGAACCTACGCCTGGGAGCAGAGGGACAGCTCGTCGCCCTGCGCTCGACCCCCGAGGCAAGCGCCCGTACCATGCACCTCGACGAGTGGAACGTGGCCAGCTATGGAAGCCTACGCTATCGCCTCAATCAGGTCTCGGGCGAGGTAGGGCTACGCCTCAATCGGGATCACCGCAAGGCGGGTACCTCGACAGGAGCTCAGCTAGACGAGACCCATCTGAGGCTCCTCCCCTTTGCCTCGGTACGCATCAATCTCAACGCCCACAATGCCGTGGCACTGACGCTGAGCTCGACCTATATACGCCCCAACTTCAGAGACCTGATGGACTTCAGCTCGGAGACCTCCGCCCTCCTCGTGCGCCAGGGCAACAGCCACCTAAAGACCTCCTACCGATACAGCCTCTCGGCCAGCTACACCTATCGCAGGGCAGCCTCGCTGGAGCTTAGCTATGTCGATACGCGCCATCCTATCGTCGAGAGCATCAGTAGGCTAGGTAGTCGCTACACCCTGCAACGGCAAAACCTCGATTACAGCCGTTACGCACGGGTACTGCTGGCTCTACCCGTGCCCCTCATTAGCCGCAAGGAGTTCTCGTGGATAGCCTCCACCTACCTGGCAGGACAACGGCAATGGGACGCCGGGACTGTCGGCCTGGAGGCGTACCGCAAGGCGTTCAACGTCTACTACATCCAGCACAAGCATAGCCTCTCGCTGCCTGGTGGCTGGTATATCGAGGGAGGTATCACGCGGTACAGCGCCCTCGTCTACGGGCTATATAGTATGAGGGCGCAGTGGTGGTCGGACTTTAGCATCAGTCGCACGATAGACGACTGGCGCATAAGTCT
>JBGYQR010000253.1:0-5132 GCA_041839075.1 Porphyromonas sp. | reverse complement strand
GGGCTCTAAGTTAGAGCGCCCAAGGGCTTTAGGTTAGAGCGTCCGAGGGCTCTAAGTTAGAGCCCTTGAGAGGTCCAACTTAGTCCCCCGAGACGCGCTAGATTAGCACCCCGAGAGGGGGCTAAGCAGCACCCTCTTGCGCCGAGCCCCGATTGAGGCGATGGCACCTCCCTGGCGCCACCAAACAGAAGAGTTTATATTCCCATCGTGATTAAAACACAATAAAACAAACACATCAAGACAGGCTACCGAGAATGCATATTATATAGATACACAACCGAGCACAATAAGAAAAACAAACCCCTATTGATTAGTCCATATTTTAATGTTACCTTTGTTACAAGATGACAATAAATTAGGTTTCTCCTCTCCCCACTACCGAGAGAGGCCATCCCCATGGAGCGCAAAGACGGAGAGAGAGCCCCCACCCAAAATTGAGCCGTATATGAAGAAGCTAATCGCCCACTGTAAGCGAGCCACCGCAAAGCTCTTCCCGACCCGTGGGATGCAGGCCATAGCCTGGGGGCTAGCAGGAGCCTTCGTAGGTCTGTCGGCCTACCTGGTATATATCTCTAAGGCATATAGCTATCTGAGCGACGACCCCGAGGTATGTATCAACTGCCATGTGATGGGCCCCTACTATGCCACCTGGCAACATAGCTCCCACGCTGGCAACGCCACGTGCACAGACTGCCACGTACCACATACGAGCCTCTGGGCCAAGTACCTCTTCAAAGCTCAGGATGGTCTCAGGCACTCGACCGTCTTTACCCTACGCACCGAGCCCCAGCGTATGCAGGCCATCCCCGAGGCACAAGCCGTCATCTATGAGAACTGCGTACGCTGCCATAGCCAGCTCAACCAGGAGTTTGTCCACGCAGGGCATCTAACCGCCCAAGACATCAAGCAGGGCGACGAGCGCGCCTGCTGGGACTGCCATAGAGACGTGCCCCACATGGGCAAGACGAGCCTATCGGCTACGCCCGATGCCATCATCCCCTACCCTAAGTCTCCCGTGCCCACGTGGCTCAAGGAGCAGATCCAAGGTCGGTCAGTCTAAGAGAGCAGACAGAGCCTACCGCTTAGCCATCTCAAGTCATTCACCATCCCATATCCATCAGTTAGTATGAGCACCGAACGCAAACTCAAACCCTGGCAAGGCTGGGCCATCTTCGGGGGCACGATGGTAGTCGTCTTCTGCCTCGGCCTACTGGCGGCCTCCATCACCGAGCGCCGAGCAGAGATCGCCAGCATCTACGCCAACAAAAAAGACCAAATAGCCCCCCTGGAGGCGCGCAACGAGATGTACAAGGGCAACTATCCCAGGGAGTACGAGACCTGGACCTATACGGCCGATACCAACTTTAGGAGCATGTACAACGGCAGTCAATCCGTAGACGTCCTGGCGCAGCGCCCTGAGATGGTACTCCTGTGGGCTGGCTACGCCTTCTCCCGCGAATACGCCACCCCACGCGGGCACATGCACGCCATAGAGGACGTGACCAAGATACTGCGCACGGGACACCCTGGCGTGGACGGCGCTAAGGATATGCAACCCGCCACCTGCTGGGCCTGTAAGAGCCCCGACGTACCACGTATGATGCAGGCCGTGGGGGTAGATAGCTTCTACCGCAGTAGCTTCAGCTCTATGGGTAGCGAGATCGTAAACCCCATCGGCTGTGCCGACTGCCACGACCCCGAGACGATGAGCCTACATATCTCTCGCCCCGCTCTAGTAGAGGCCTTCGAGCGCCGGGGCGTGGACATCACCCAGGCCAGCCACCAGGAGATGCGCTCGCTGGTATGTGCTCAGTGCCACGTCGAGTACTATTTCCGTGGCGAGGGCAAGTACCTCACCTTCCCCTGGGACAAGGGCTTCACTATGGAGGACGCCGAGCGCTACTACGACGAGGCCGAGTACTACGACTATATCCACACGCTGAGCAAAGCTCCTATCCTCAAGGCTCAGCACCCCGACTTTGAGATCGCCCAGCAAGGTATCCATGCCCAGCGAGGCGTGTCGTGTGCCGACTGCCACATGCCCTATATGAGCCAGGGAGGGGTCAAGTTTAGCGACCACCATATCACCAGCCCTCTGGCCAAGATAGACCGCACCTGCCAGACCTGCCACCGCGAGAGCGAGGAGGTACTGAGACAAAACGTCTACGAGCGTCAGAGCAAGGCCAACGAGGTACGTAACCAGCTCGAGCAGGAGCTAGCCAAGGCGCACATCGAGGCGCAGTTTGCCTGGAGCAAGGGGGCTAGCGAGAGCGAGATGGCTCCTGTGCTCAAGTATATCCGCCAGTCGCAATGGCGCTGGGACTACGGGGTAGCTTCGCACGGGGCTTCGTTTCATGCACCCCAGGAGGTAACGCGTATCCTAAGCGGAGGCCTAGAGCGCGCTATGCAGGCACGCCTAGAGCTGGCTAGAGTGCTGGCCAAGCATGGCTACACCGATGCCGTGCCTATGCCTGATGTATCGACCAAGGAGAAGGCTCAGCGCTATATCGGTCTCGACCCCGATGCGCTGGAGCACAACAAGGCCAAGTTTATGCAAACCATTGTGCCCAAGTGGGTCGAGGAGGCCAAGAGCAAAGGGCGCCTAGTAGCACGTGGCTAACCCCTCGACATACACCCCAAGAACCTCTGCGTAGCCTAGCGAGCCAACAGGCCTTGACGCGTTGGGCTACGCAGAGATATTGCACCGACACATCACTATGACATCACGACCTATATGGCAAGGGCGCTGGGGCTGGAGAGAGGGAAGCCTCATCGTCGCTGGCCTGGCCTTGGTGGGGCTGGCCTTGCACCTAAGCCTAGGGCCTGTACCTCGACTGGCCTTTGCCTACCCGATGAATATCCTATGGGCGCTCGGGCTTGTCGGAGCCATCGGGCTATACCGCTGGAGGGCTAGGGGGTACCGCTTCTTCGCTGGCTACGTGGCCACGCTCACCTCTATCGCCGGGCTGATGGCCATCACCATCCTGATGGGGCTCACCAAGCAGGTGCCCACGACGGCCACCGAGCAGATGATCGGGCCCGTACACAGACTGGGGCTGAGCGCCATCTTATCGACCTGGTACTTCCTACTCCTGTATGTCTATATGCTCTTTGTCTTGGGGTGTGTAACCCTCGAGCGCATCGTGCTACTCGTACAGGGGCGTGCCTCGGGCAAGGGGCGTTGGGTGAGGCATTTTGCCTTCGTGATGAACCACCTCGGGCTCCTGGTGGCATTGCTCTTTGGGCTAATGGCCTCGGCAGACATGGAGCGATACAGGATGCAGGTAAACAGCGAGAGCGAGTACCCCGAGTGGCGCGCCATCAACCAGGAGACAGGCCAACTCGAAGACCTCTCCCTGGCCATAGAGCTGAGGCGCTTCGACATCGACGAGTACCCGCCCAAGCTGATGATCATCACGAGCCACGAGGGCCAAGCGCTCCCCGAGGGGCGCCCCGAGCATCTTGTGGCCGACAGCACACTAGGCAAGGGTAAGGTCGCTGGGTGGAGCCTCGAGGTGCTGGACTACCTCCCCTACTCGGCCGCCGTGGTAGCGCGTGACAGCATCGTATTTACGGAGTTTCGCTCGGTAGGAGCGGTGCACTCGGCTAAGGTTAGGGCGACCGCCCCCGAAGGGGAGACGAGCATCACCGGCTGGGTGTCGGCAGGGAGCCATATCATGCCCTACCGTAGCCTCCCGCTCCCGGATAGCCTCGCCCTGGTCATGGCCGAACCTGAGCCCAAGCAATACAGCAGCCACGTGCGTCTGTATGCAGAGAATGGCGATGTGGACAGCGCTACCATTCAGGTCAATAGCCCCCTAAAATACCGCGACTGGTACATCTATCAGCTCAACTACGACAGAGCCAAAGGGCGCTGGAGCACGATGTCGGAGTTTGAGCTCGTGCGCGACCGCTGGCTGTGGGGCGTATATCTAGGTATCGGCATGCTCGTCCTAGGGGCGATATGCCTCTTCCTGGGCCCCGTGCCGGCCGACACCTCCAAGGACTAATCTCTGAGTTATGATCGACCTATTCCCCTTCCTCGACTGGACGCACTTTGTCTGGGCAGCCCTGCCTGCCATCGTCCTGCTCACCGCCTCTGCCGTTTGTGCCCTCAGGGGGCTACGCCCCTGGGCGCTCGTGCTCGGAGGGTTGGCGCTCCTGTGCCTAGCGTTTTTTATCGGGGGTATGTGGCATTCGCTCGAGCGCCCTCCTATGCGCACGATGGGCGAGACACGCCTTTGGTATTCCTTTTTCGTCATCCTGGCGGGGCTGGTCGTGTATATCCGCTGGCGCTACGTGTGGATACTCAGCTTCTCGGGGGTACTCGCCTCCGTCTTTATGATGATCAATATCCTCAAGCCGGAGATCCACAACAAGACGATGATGCCCGCGCTAGAGAGCCCCTATTTCGTCCCCCATGTCATCTCGTATATCTTCGCCTATGCCCTCTTGGGGGCAGCGCTCCTGGTCGGGATATACATCCTCTACCGAGATTGGCAGGAGACCAAGGGGCGAGAGGTCGCCATCGATAGAGAGGGACTCCTGAGAGCGAGCGATAACCTGGTCTATACGGGTATGGCGTTTTTGATGATCGGACTACTGCTCGGTTGCCTCTGGGCTAAGGTTGCCTGGGGCACCTATTGGGGCTGGGACCCCAAAGAGACGTGGGCTGCCATCACGATGCTGAGCTACCTGCTGTTTGTACACCACCGCCTCTACCGCCCTCGGGACTATCGCACTAGCTACTACCTGCTGGCCTTGAGCTTTGTGTTCCTCCAAATCTGTTGGTGGGGAGTAAACCTCCTCCCCTCCGCCCAGGGCGTGAGCATACATACCTACTCCTAGCCCCCTAGGCGAGGGCATACCGCCCTCCCATCTAGCCCATACAGAAGCGCCCCCTACCCATCGATGGATGAGTAGGGGGCGCAGTCGTTGGGGGAGTGGCTTAGTGGTCGGGGCGGTACTTGTTGTCTTCGTCTTTGTCCTCGAGGATACTGAGATAGCTCATATAACGACTGGGAGCTATCAGCCCCTCCTCTACGGCCTCAAGGACGGCACACGAGGGCTCGTGCGTATGGGTGCAGTTGTCGAAGCGACAGCCTCGAGAGGTATCAAAGATTTCTCTAAAG
>JBGYQR010000252.1:0-3056 GCA_041839075.1 Porphyromonas sp. | reverse complement strand
GTAAGGGCGCGAATATCATCTACGCTATTGTTGGAGGCCGCGTCAAGCTCGAAGATATTAAACGACCGCCCCTGGGCAAAGGCGCGACAGCTCTCGCACTGCTGGCAGGCCTCACCCTCTGGCGTGATATGCTGGCAGTTGATGGTCTTGGCCAGCACGCGGGCGGCTGTCGTCTTGCCCACGCCTCGCGGGCCACAGAAGAGATAGGCGTGTGCCATACGCCCCTGCAAGACGGCCGTGCGTAGCGTCGTAGACATAGCCCCCTGCCCCACGATAGAGGCAAAGGTGTCTGGGCGATACTTGCGTGCCGATACGATATAGTTGTCTGCCATAAAATTGCTAAGCCTTGTCATTGCGGTGCCCTTATGCCCCCAGCCTAGGGGAGAGAGGTAGGCACACACAGGACAAATTTAGTCATTTCCGCCTCGCGGTAGGCTATGGAGGCGTGGAGGCATCAAAAAAATCGGCTCTCGGCAGGCTGGCTCACCTAGGCAATTCCCCTCTAAAAACGTCCTCCCTAGCGCCCCAACTTAGAGCCCCGAGGCGCTCTAACTTAGAGCCCGAAAGCGCTCTAACCTAACGCGAGTTCGGCGTAAGGAATGCAGGGGAAATTGTGTGTATTTGAGGGGCTTAGATGTAGCAGAAGTGGAGAGATGTTAGTACATTTATATCTGATAAACAACAACATAACTAACTTCCTCCACTCCCTATGGATGTAACAAAGGTAATCGAAATATACTGCACCATCGATAATCTAATCAAAAAGCTACCCACCAGTATGACCCAGAGAGAACGGAAAAGAAAGCGCAAGTTCACCATGTCAGAGAGCGAAATCATTACCATCATGGTCCTCTTCCATCGCTCACGAATGATTGACTTCAAGTCCTTCTACACGATTAACATTAGGCTGTATCACAAAGGAGACTTCCCCAAGCAGATGTCCTACAACAGGTTTGTGGAGAGGGCTTTAGAGCTAGCGCCTATGTGCCTAGCCGTGCTTGACCTGATGATGCGGGAGTGTACGGGTATCTCCTACGTTGATTCTACGTCCCTCAAATCTTGCCACATCAAGCGCGAGCACCAGCACCGCGTGATGGCTTCGCTAGCTCACAAAGGGCGCACATCGATGGGGTGGTTCTACGGGATGAAGCTCCACATTACCATCAACCACCGAGGGGAGCTTATCTCCTTTGCCACCACGCCTGGTAACGTCAATGACCGAGAACCCCTCAAAGATGGGACGCTCCTCAAGGGGCTTCATGGGCGCATCTTTGCTGACTCGGGGTATATCTCCAATGAGCTTGCCGAATGGTTGTCTCAAGCGGATATTGAGCTGATTGCTAAGCCTACCAAGCAACAAAAGAAAGTGCATATCTCTCAAGAAAACAAGAGGTTACTCTTTATGCGCTCTTTGGTGGAGACGGTTATCGGGCAACTCAAAACCAAGTGCCGGCTTGAGCATACACGACATAGATCCATCAATGGGTTCTATGCTAACCTGGCCACGGCGCTCATGGCGTATCAGTTCTCCGACAAGAAGCCCAGGATCAACTATTCCTCTATGGCAGCGTAGAAAACGGCCATTTCTTACGTCGAACTCGCGTTAGGTTAGAGCGCTTTGGGGCTTTAGGTTAGAGCCCTTGGGCGCTTTAGGTTGGAGCGCTTTGGGAGGTGAGGGTTAGGGCTGATAGGGGATAGCTATCGCTCACAGGAGGGATGCTGTCGGTGTCATTGCCTTTTGGCGTATCTTTGCGAGGTAACATTTATAATAAGAGGCCTTCGCGCCACACGACTACACAATGATATACGATATAGATGCCATCAGGGCAGACTTCCCCATCCTGAGCCGAGAGGTGCACAAGCGCCCCCTGGTCTACCTCGACAATGCGGCCACGACGCAAAAGCCTCGTTGTGTCCTAGAGGCGATACAAGAGGGCTATGCTACGGCCAATGCCAACGTGCACCGAGGCGTGCATTACCTCAGTCAGCTGGCTACCGAGCACCACGAAGAGGCGCGTCGCCGTGTGGCACGATTTATCAATGCCCCCGACCCTCGTCAGGTCATATTCACCCGCGGAGCTACCGAGGCAATTAACCTCGTGGCTACCTGCTTCGGGGCGGCCTATGTACGCGAGGGCGACGAGATCGTCATCAGCACGATGGAGCACCATGCCAATATCGTTCCCTGGCAAATGCTCATCGAGCGTACGGGGGCTAGACTGCGTGTCGTGGCCATCGACGAGCATGGCACGCTCGATATGGCGCACTACGAGAGCCTGCTCAGCGAGCGTACCAAGCTCGTGGCCATCTCGCACATGAGCAACGTGCTCGGGACGATCAACCCCGCCAAGGAGATCGTGCGCCTGGCTCACGAGCGCGGTATCCCAGTGCTGCTCGATGGGGCACAGGCTATCGCTCATACACGGGTCGATGTGCAGGCTCTAGGGGCAGACTTTTATGTCTTCAGCGCGCACAAGCTCTATGGCCCTACGGGTATCGGGGTGCTCTATGGGCGCGAAGATTTGCTTGAGGCCATGCCCCCCTATATGGGTGGGGGAGAGATGATCGCTAAGGTAACGTTTGAGAAGACGACGTACAACGAGCTCCCCTTCAAGTTTGAGGCTGGTACCCCCGATTATATCGGTACCTATGCAACCTCGGTAGCCATCGACTATATCGAGCGTATAGGCCTGGAGGCCATTGTACGGCACGAGGACGATCTGTTGCGCTATGCCTCGGGCGAACTGCTCTCGCGCTTTGACGATGCCTATATACTCGGCACCTCGGAGCACAAGGGAGCGACACTCTCGTTTGGCCTCGGGGATATTCACCCCTTTGACCTCGGGACGCTCCTGGATCAGATGGGCATAGCCATTCGCACGGGGCACCATTGCGCCGAGCCTCTGCTGGCACGCTATGGCCATACAGCCATCGCCCGAGCCTCCTTTGGGCTATACAATACCCGCGCCGAGGTCGATGCCTTCATCGCGGCCTTGGCTCGTGTGCGTGCGATGCTCTAGGGGATAGGGGGCAACCATTGAGCCCTTTGGGTGGTT
>JBGYQR010000251.1:0-8828 GCA_041839075.1 Porphyromonas sp. | reverse complement strand
GGTGCTGGCTCCCAGGGCGAGGGCTACATCGGCCTGGCGGGCTATGGAGGCGACGAAAGCCTCACTAGAGAAGGGCTTGACCACCCCCGAGGTACCGATGATGGAGATTCCCCCCTCGATGCCTAGGCGGGGGTTGAAGGTCTT
Source organism: Porphyromonas sp. (assembly GCA_041839075.1). Classification (GTDB taxonomy): domain Bacteria; phylum Bacteroidota; class Bacteroidia; order Bacteroidales; family Porphyromonadaceae; genus Porphyromonas. The sequence goes on along the minus strand of JBGYQR010000251.1, from coordinate 8,684 downwards.
CTTGGCCAACTCCTGCCCCCCAGCGACGCTGATGGTAACGTCTAGCCCCACGCCAGCGCCGAGGTAGCGCTCTACCTCGGCCTTGATCATCTGCCTGGGGGTGGCGTTGATGGCGGGCTCCCCGACCTCTATACCAATGCCTGGGAGGGTCACAACGCCTACGCCCTCGCCCTTGAGGAAGCGCACCACCCCGAGTTCGTTGCGGGTGATGGTGCTGGTGATGAGCGCTCCGCTGGTTACGTCGGGGTCATCGCCCGAATACTTACGCGCCGTGGCCTCATAGACGCCAGCGCCGAGGTCACGGACGCTCTCGATGGGCAAGGCGACAACCTCCCCGCTCGGGAGGGTGATCTCCGCCCAAGAGAGCTCGCGCCCAAGCGTCATCTTACACAGGGCTGCCACCGTAGCCGCTGTGGCCGTAGAGCCCGTGGTGAAGCCCGTCTTGAGGGCAAAGAAATCGGGGGCAAGACGCTCAACGGCCTTGCGCAATCCCACGGGGCCGTAGACGGTCTGGTAGTGCTCGGGGAGCTTGGGGCGCACGATCATATAGACGGGTATGCCGGCCTGGAGGGCTGGGGCGACCTTCTCGTCAAAGAACCCGCTCTCTCCGCTCTCCTTGGTCGTAACGGCATCGGGCTGTATCTCGTCAAAAAGTGCCTGGTCGTCGCCCTCGCGGAAGTAGCGGATACGCTCCATCGGATAGCCTGCCTCACGTACTTTGTCGCGCGAGTCGTCGCGATCGAGGATGCGAAAGTAGCTCTCCCGTTGCTCCCAAAAGCGCCTCATGGGCGCGATGGTATTGACGCCAGTGAGAGCCAGCAGGCGGTGGGCAGGCTGAGCCAGCAGGCGATCGATCATCTCGTCGTAGCTCTGGCAGGGGATGATGCGTGGGTCTAGCTCGGGGTAGCGCCGCTCGTAGCGGATGACGGGGATGCCTAGCTCGGCCGTTACCTCACCTATGGTGCGGTGCAGGACGGCGGCAAAGGGATGGGCGGCATCGACGACTAGGCGTATATCGTGCTCCTTGATAAAGGCCGTCATCAGCGAGGCTGTCATCGCCCCCGTGATGCGTAGGCCATGCACGAGGTCGATCTCCTGCCCCTCGCCCTTGGTCGAGTAGTAGTATTCGCGCCCCGATTCGTCGAGGACACGGCAGACGGCACGCCCTTCGGTCGTGCCTCCATAAACGAGTATCATAGTCGTCGCTGTCTTAGTTAGGTCGCCCTTGCTCCCCCGCTTGGGGGGTGGGCTGGTAGGTGGTGGAGCCTCTACCCGCCTGGGGGGCTCCTATATATCAACCCCCTAGGCTAGGCCTCGATGAGCTCTATGCTGGTGGGGGTGAGGCGTATCTTGCGCTGTTTGTAGAGGGTGCCGATGGCCATCTTGAAGCTCTTCTTGCTCAGCCCCGTAAGGTGCAGTACCTCCTCGGCGCTACTCTTGTCGCCTATGGGCAAGCGTCCGCCCGAGGTGCGCAGGAGCCGAAGTATCATCGTCGCATCTGTCGAGGCGCGGTCATAGCCCACGGGGCGCAGAGCCAGGTCGAGGCGCCCGTCTTCTCGGAGGCGTCGGACGTAGGCGCGCTTGACCTCTCCGCGGTAGGGGCGCTCGGGCATATCCTCATCGTAGATCATACCCCAGTGGAGCTGATCGACGATACAGCGATAGCCCACCTCGTTGTGCTCGATGATCATCGCCGAGACCTCCGCCCCAGGCTTGTAGTCGGGCAGGCGGTTGCCGATGTGCTTGCTCAGCTTGGCCGAGCCTACTATACGCCCGCTGATCTGGTCGATGTAGAGGTAGACGGCATAGCGTCCGCCCTCTTCCATCCGCCCCTTTTGCTCGGCAATGGGGACGAAAAGATCCTTGTGAATACCCCAGGAGAGAAACGCCCCCGCTGGCGAAGTGGAGACGCACTCGAGCATAGCCGTCTCTCCCACTACGGCGTAGGGGCGCATGGTGGTGGCGATGAGCCGACCCTCGTTGTCGTGGTATACGAAGACCTCGAGGCGATCGCCCTCCTTAGCCCCTGAGGGCAGGTAGCGTAGGGGGAGCAGGACACCCTCTTCGGTCTCCCACTCGAGGTAGGCACCTATGGAGACCAGGCGCAGGATGGAGAGCTCATTGATATGGCCGAGGCGGTAGGTTGGGGTTGTCATAGTGATGGGGGGATGAGGGGCTTAGTAATGGATGCACGACTCTGAGCGTCTCTCGGGCAAGAGCTCTACCCGATAGTTGCGCCCCGAGCGCTCTATCTCAAAGGTGAGACGCTCGCCCAGCGAGGGGATGTAGGGGGCGAAAGAAAAGAGGTAGCCAAAGCCCATGCGCGAGCGCGAGCGGCTAAGCTCCTCCAGGATCTGCAGGTGTCTGTCGCTTCGCCACAGGCGCCTAGAGGGCTCCCCGAGATGGCTGGGGAGCTCGGGCTGGGCGGTGTCGCGGTAGGAGGAGAGGCGCTGGACAAGCTCCTGGTAAAACTGCCACACCTGGACGGCTCCTCCCTCGGGCAGAGAGAGGCCGTTGATAGAGCGGATGCGGTCGCCAGCCCTTAGGCCAGCCTTGGCCGCGGGCGAAAAGGGGTGCACGTCAGCAATCCTCGCCATGTCGAGTTCGCTGAAAACCAGCCCCGTGTACTGGTACTCGAGTAGTCGCACCTGAGCCGCCGAGCTCTCGGGCGTCATCGGAAAGCCCTGCATCATCACAGGGACGCTCAGACGGCAGTATTCCTCCAGAGAGAGCGGACTGCCCTGCGTCCTAGACGCAGACGCCCAGTCGTAGCCCTCCTCTAGGGCAGGCACACGGCTTAGGCCTATATGCTCCGTGCCCGAGGCGCTCCAGAGGACCTGCCCCTTGGTGCCGTGGCGTAGCTCGAGGGTAAGCTGGAGCTCGTAGCAACCTGGTAGCTCTTGAGACAAGAGGGGCAATAGGGTAGGCGCCTCTGCCCCAGGGTCGTAGCGCCATAGTTGCTTGGGCGCGCGAGCCAGGAGCCTCTGCCTCTCCTCGGTGTCGCCCTCGGCGGGAGATACCGCTTCGGCTGGGGCAAGGCTGTAAAAGCTATGCACCACCAGGTCTACCTCTCCCTCCGTCTCTCTAAGGCCTAGGGCTGTGAGCTCACGGCGCACCGCGTCTTGTATCTCCTCCTCGATAGAGGGGATGGCTCCAGCCGTGGCTGGCGCAAAGGCAAAGGTGCGTAGCTCCGAGAGGGGGGGCGTATCGCTATGGCTGGCAAACTGGTAGGGGTAGTGTATCGAGAGGCTGTTGGCGTGCTCGGGCGAGAGGGCCGAGAGGAGCTCGGCGAGTTCGCGCTCGCTGATCTGCCCCATAGGGCGACACTCGGGCGAGAGCAATACCTGCCTGGTGGGCTGTCCCAGGCGCGCTATCGAGAGGGTGTGGTGCGTCTCGGGGCTATGCAGGAGCTCGAGTATATGCGCCCTGCTGAGCCCTCGGGTGTCGTAGCCATTGATGCGCTCGATGATGTCGCCACGCCTTAGTCCCGCCCTCCCGGCTGAGCTCCAAGGCTCTATATCGGTCAGCACAGGGCGCATCATCCCCCAGGCGGGAGAGGTGCTGACCCGCCAGCTCATACCCAGGCGGCAGCTCTCGCGCGAGGTCTGTGCTACGGTAGGTAGCTGGTAGTAGGTCAGTATGACCAGCCCTAGGGCGAGAGAGAAGAGAGGGCGTAGCCAGCTTGTCTTGGTTGTCGTCGTCTGTAAGGGTGTCATTGCTTTTGTCTATTTGTCTCTGTGTAGAGCGGGGGGCGTAGGCTCTGTTAGCAGGGGGAGTGTCTGGACGAACTCGAGGGCTAGCCGAAGGGCCTCTCTGGTTGCCTCCTCGGCATTGCTCAGCCTTGTCTCCTGGAGCTCTAGGCGGTGGCAGACCTCTTGCCCCTGGTAGCTCAGGGCGATATACACGAGGCCCGGAGGCGTGCCGTCGTGCCCTCCCGTGGGGCCTAGGTAGCCCGTTGTAGAGAGGCCTAGAGAGGCCTTCATCAACCGCCTGACACATCGAGCCATCTCGGTGGCGACGATGGGGCTGACGGCGGTATGGGTCTCGATGAGCCCAGCCTCTACGCCTAGCACACGGCTCTTGACCTCGTCGCAGTAGCTGACGATACCGCTGACGAAGGTCTCGGAGGCTCCAGCCGTAGCTGTCAGCGCCGAGGCGATACGTCCGCCCGTACAGCTCTCGGCCACCGAGAGGCGTATCCCCCTCTGCCTGGAGGCACTCAGGAGCTGTCGTCCGAGGTCGTCTACGCTGGGGGTCATCACATGACTACGCGGGCATAGGGACTGGCATCCATGGTGGCGTGCCTGCCCTCGTCCAAGAGGAGGTTACCTGCCATAGCCACCATGGCAGCGTTGTCTGTCGTGTAGGCAAACTCTGGGATGAAGACCTCCCAGCCATAGCGCCGAGCGTGGTCGTGAAAGGCCGCCCTCAGACCCGTATTGGCCGAGACACCTCCCGCCACAGCAATTTGCTTGATGCCGAGGTCGCGACTGGAGAGGCGAAGTTTTTTCATCAAGATCTCCACCACAGTATGCTGGAGAGAGGCGCAGAGGTCTGCCTTGCGCTCTTCGACGAAGTTGGGGTTGTCTACGAGGGCATCTCGCAGAGTGTAGAGAAACGAGGTCTTGAGCCCGCTAAAGCTATAATCATAGCCCGGCACGTTGGGGCGAGCGAACTTAAAGGCCTGGGGGTCACCCTCGCTGGCCAGGCGATTGACCACAGGCCCCCCAGGGTAGCCGAGCCCCATGACCTTGGCACATTTGTCGAAGGCTTCGCCAGCGGCATCGTCGATCGTCTGCCCCACGATCTCCATATCGGTAGCACTGCGCACGAGGATAATCTGCGAGTTGCCCCCCGAGACCAAAAGGCAGAGGAACGGAAACCGAGGCGCGCGGTGCTCCTTGCCCTCCTCACGGATGAAATGCGCCAAGACGTGAGCATGTAGATGATTGACATCCACCATCGGCACGCCGAGCGAGAGGGCGAGCCCCTTGGCATAATTGACGCCGACCAGCAGGGAGCCCATCAGCCCTGGACCTCGGGTGAAGGCGATGGCCTCGAGGTCTTGAGCCCGTACGCCTGCTCGGCTAAGCGCCTGACTCACCACAGGGACGATGTTTTGCTCGTGAGCCCTCGAGGCGAGCTCGGGCACCACTCCACCATAGGCGTGGTGCACGGCCTGCGAGGCGATGACGTTGGAGCGCAGTAGGTCGCCCTCGATAACGGCCGCCGAGGTGTCGTCGCACGAGGTCTCGATACCAAGGATGAGGCGCCGAGAGCCCCGTGGGTGGCTAGCGCTCTCGTGGAGAGGGGGTGTGGTGGTTGGGATCATTGTACTGGGGTGTCGTTGTCGTCTGTTGGGGATGTAGGCTGAGCAAAGCCCAGGTGCTCAAGGATGATCTCGGTAGCCCCTAGCTGGCTCTCGACGATACGCCTAGAGGCTTCGGCGGCTTGGAGGCGCTCATCCTGGTTGGTACAAAGGCGCTCGAGGATCACTCCCACCTCCCCTGGGGTCTGCGCCACCAGGGCGGCTCCACCTTGACGGAAGAGCTGAGCCTCGCGAAACTTGCGGATATTGGGGCCAAAAACGAGGGGCAACCCGTAGACGGCCGCCTCGACAGTGTTGTGAATGCCCTTGCCGAAGCCTCCACCGATATAGGCGATATCGGCATAGCGGTACAGGGAGGCTAGGAGGCCGAAGCAGTCGATGATGACCACTCCCACCCCATCGAGACTACCCGTCCCCTCTCTGAGCTGAGAGAGGCGTACCGAGGGGCGCTGGCTCATCGCCTCTATCGAGCGCAGATGCTCCTCGTGTATCTCGTGCGGAGCCAAGACGAGGCTAACCTCAGGGTGGCGCGCCACGAACTCTAGTAGCACCTCTTCGTCTTGAGGCCAGGTGCTCCCGCCCACGATGATGCATTGAGAGCGCTCCCGTAGGCTAGCTATCTCGGGGATCGGCGTGCTCTCGGAGGCAATAGCCATAACGCGGTCAAAGCGCGTATCCCCCGACACATCAGCGTGGTAGACGCCATACCTAGAGAGGAGGTCTACCGAAGCCTTGTCCTGCACCCAGAGGTAGTCGATGTGGTGCAAGAGGTCGCGGTAGGGCTTGCCCCAGGGCTTGAAGAAATGTTGCCTGGGCTGAAAGATGGCCGAGATCAGATAGGTCGGTATGCCCCGCTTGCGCAGAGAGGCAAGCATCACAGGCCAAAAGTCGTACTTGACAAAGACGGCCTTGTCGGGATGAGCAGCGTCGAGAAAGCCCTCCACCGACCACGGCATATCGTTGGGCAGGTAGACCACGCAGTCTACGCCAGCATAGTCGTGTCGTACCTCGTAGCCCGAGGGGCTAAAAAACGAGAGGACGATTTGCCACTCGGGAGCCCGCTCTCGTATAGCCTCCATCAGAGGGCGCCCCTGCTCAAACTCCCCCAGCGAGGCCGCGTGAAACCATATCACGGGTCGCTCGGGAGTGATACGAGCCTTGAGCCTAGAGACGGTCTCTCGGCGCCCGGCGATGATGCGTCGCGCCTTCTTGTTGCTCAAGGCTACTAGGCGCGTCCCCAGCGAGACGGCAGCCCCCGTTAGATAATGCCTGATCATTGGCCTCTAGCCCAGTGCCTCGATAGCACGCTCGAGGCGTGCGATGGTCTCCTGCTTGCCCAGTAGGGCTGTGATGTCAAAGAGGTGAGGCCCCTTGCTCTGCCCCACGATGGAGAGGCGGAAGGCGTTCATCACCGCTCCTATGTTGAGAGCCTCGCGCTCGATCCAGCCCTTGACGGCTGTCTCTGTCTCGCCCGAGGGGAGTGCCTCGGGGAGCGTCTCGAGGATGCCTATGAGCGCCCTCATCTGAGAGGCAGTATCTTCCTTCCAGCGCTTTTGGACGGTCTTCTCGTCGTAGCTCTCGGGGGCGACAAAGAAGTATTGTGCCTCGGTGAATAGCTCAGGGATCGTCTGACAGCGCTCCTTAACCAGGCCGATGACAGCCGAGAGATAGGCCTCACTCTGAGGCACGAGGCCTGCTGCCTCGAGCGTAGGGGTGAGGAGCTCTGCTAGGGTCTCGTTGGGCGTTTGCTGGATATAGTGTTGGTTAAACCACAGCCCTTTCTTGTAGTCAAACTTCGCCCCAGCCTTAGAGCAACGCTCTAGCGAAAAGCGCTCTACCAGCTCCTGCATCGTCATTACCTCACCAAGGTCGCCACCGGGGTTCCACCCCAGGAGGGCTACGAAATTGACCACGGCCTCGGGGAGATAACCACTCTCGCGGTACCCCGAGGAGACCTCTCCCGTCTTGGGGTCTGTCCATCTCAGGGGGAATACCGGGAAGCCCAGGCGGTCGCCATCACGCTTGGAGAGCTTGCCGTTGCCGTCGGGCTTGAGCAAGAGGGGCAGGTGAGCAAAGCGGGGCATGGTAGCCTCCCAGCCAAAGGCGCGGTAGAGCAACACATGTAGAGGAGCACTAGGTAGCCACTCTTCGCCACGGATGACGTGCGAGACCTCCATGAGGTGGTCATCGACGATATTGGCCAGGTGGTAGGTGGGTAGGTCGTCGGCGCTCTTGTAGAGCACCTTGTCGTCGAGGATAGAGGACGAGAAGCTCACTGCCCCGCGTATCATATCCTCCACGACGACCTCCTCGTCTGGGGTGATGAGGATACGCACGACATACTGCACGCCCGAGGCGATGAGGCGCTCGACCTCCTCAGCTGGGAGGGTGAGGCTATTGCGCATCGTGAGCCTGGTGGAGGCGTCGTACTGGAAGTTGGGGATGGCACTGCGCCTGGCCTCGAGCTCTTCGGGTGTGTCAAAGGCGATGTAGGCCTTACCCGCCTCGAGGAGTTGCTGTACGTAGACGCGGTAGATGTCTCGGCGCTCGCTTTGGCGGTAGGGCCCATAGGCTCCGCCATAGCTTACGCCCTCGTCAAAGCGGATGCCCAGCCACTCGAGGGCCTCGATGATATACTCTTCGGCTCCGGGCACAAAGCGCTGGCTGTCTGTATCTTCGATACGCAATATCATCTCACCTCCTAGCCCCTGGGCGAAAAGGTAGTTGTAGAGCGCCGTACGCACACCTCCGATGTGCAATGCCCCCGTAGGGCTGGGAGCAAAGCGCACGCGCACCTTCCTGCTATCTGTCATAGTCTTGCTATTTCTTATCGTGTATAATCCACAAAGATAGTGAGAAATGCCCATAGCCCGAGGGCTCCTGATGAGCCCCACCAGGCTCCCGAGGCTAGGCTGGCAGTTCTCTCCCCCTCCCCCAATCTTAGTGACAGGGGAGAGGGGAATGCCGAGGGGCACCACCTGGTAGCGCCCCTAGCCCCTACCCTAGACCTCCCGGGAGGACTAAGGTAAGGGCTAGGGGCGCTCTAAGGCTACGCTGAGCGCTCAGCCTGGGCTGAGGCTAGGCCTAGCGGACGTTGATGGTGATGCTGGCGCTCTGTACGCCCTCAGCCGAGGCGGTGAAGGTTACCTGACCGGGGGTCTTGCCAGCCTGCACCAGGGCGGTCAGTTCGCCAGAGAATAGGTGGTGCTGGGGCTCGTGAAAGAGGTCGAGCGAGGCAGGGTTGCCCGAGGCTGCCGCGCGGAAGCTACCCGCGCCCTCTACCTGGAAGTGCACCAGTCGTTGGTCTCCAGGGATGAGGGTACCGCGCTTGTCCACCAGGCTAACGCGCACAAAG
>JBGYQR010000250.1:0-6229 GCA_041839075.1 Porphyromonas sp. | reverse complement strand
CGCTCATCCACGACGATGTGATAGACGAAGCCAAGACGAGACGAGGGCGAGCTACACTCAATGCGATATTTGACAATCGAGTAGCTGTGCTGATGGGCGACTTTGTGCTATCCTCTGCCCTGATTGGTGCAATAGCCACGCGCGACATGCGCATCATCAGCATCGTATCAGCAATAGGGCGCGAGCTCACTGAGGGAGAGATACGCCAGTTTGAGTCGGCCGACGAGGTCTATCTAGACGAAGCCAACTATATGGACGTCATTAGACAAAAGACGGCCATCCTATTCCGTAGCTGTGCAGAGGTAGCGGCGATCGCCTCCGATGCTACCGAAGAGGATATACAGCGGTTGGGGCGCTGTGGAGAACTACTGGGGCTCGCCTTTCAGATAAGAGACGATATATTCGACTATTATAGTGCTGATGTGGGTAAGCCAACGGGGCACGACATCCGCGAGGGGAAGATTACTCTACCTCTACTGTATGCCCTGCTCGGCGACCAGGGACAAACGCCCAGGGGCAAGCAGTGCCTAGCGCTACTTCGGGATAAGGATTATAGCGACGCAGCGATAGAGACATTGCTCAGCTTTGCCATAGAGGCCGGTGGCATCGAGTACGCTCAGCGACGTATGGTGGAGCTAACCCAAGAGGCCAAAATGATGCTCGAGCCCTACCCCGATAGCGACTACAAGCATGCGCTACTGCAACTGATAGAGTATGTTGTAGGGCGTCAGATCTAATACTTGTTGAGATCCCATCCTATGGCTTATCGTCGTCCGCTCACAGCTCGTCAGAGTCAGATCATTCTCCTCTTGTGGCTCATCTTTGTGGCGCTGTATCTCTACTATGTACCACTCACGGGGCCAGGAGTGCTGATGCTCGCTTTCTCGGCCTTTGTTGTCCTATACCCGATCATCAAGAGCCGTCGCGAGCGCAAGCAATAGACAATCGCTCCTTGGTGAATAGTACAGCCCCCTCTCTAGCCGTGGACAGAGAGGGGGCTGTACTATTTGGCGTTTTGCATTGTACAGGACAAAAGAGAACTCCCCAAACCCTCACCTGAGGATTTAGGGAGCTCTACTCGGAGGTTCCTGGCGGATTCGAACCGCCGTAAACGGTTTTGCAGACCGGTGCCTAACCACTCGGCCAAGGAACCACGTTTTGCTTAATTGCGTTGCAAAGATAGCAGTAACATTTGATCTATGCAAGAGCCCTGGCCAATATCGTAGCGACGGGAGCTGGCAGTACTTAGTCGTGCTCTAGAGAGCATAGACCGAGGAGCACCAGTACAGCACGACACATGACATCTAGTGAGGCGTATTCGTAGCGCCCGTGGAAGTTCATCCCACCAGCAAATATATTAGGGCAGGGGAGCCCCATCTGTGATAACCTCGCTCCATCAGTACCGCCACGTATAGGACGTATTATGGGGGTAACCTCTGATAGTTGCATGGCCAGGACAGCCCGCTCGACGATGTGCATGTACGATTCGATAACCTCGCGCATATTGTAGTATTGGTCGGTCATCTCTAGCGTGATGACCTCTTGCCCGTAGAGGGCATTGATACTTCTAACGCACTGAGCGAGGCGCTCTTTTTTTTGCTCGAAGAGCTCTCTATCATGGTCGCGGATGATGTAATGGGCCTGTGCCTCCTCGACAACTCCTGTTAGTCGCGTCAGGTGATAGAAGCCCTCGTAGCCCGTCGTTCTCTCGGGTCTAGCCTCCTCTGGTAATAGGGCGTGGAGGTCATGGAGGGCTTGCAGGGCGTTAATCATCTTGCCCTTGGCGTAGCCTGGATGTACATTGCGCCCCTTGGCTATGAGGGTGGCGCTGGCGGCATTGAAGCATTCGTACTCTAGCTCACCCTCGGCGCTCCCATCGATGGTATAGGCGTAGTCGGCTCCAAAGCGCTCGAGGTCGAAGAAGTTTACTCCAGCCCCAATCTCCTCGTCGGCGGTAAAGGCAATACGTATAGCTCCATGACTGACCTCTGGGTGCCTTTGCAAGAAGGCCACCAGCGTCATGATCTCTGCTACACCAGCCTTGTCGTCGGCCCCTAGTAGAGACGTGCCATCGGTGGTAAAGAGGCTGTGCCCGACAAGCTGCGCTAGCTCGGGAAAGTCTTGTGGGCTGAGGACGTAGCCCGAGTTGCCCAAGGGAATGTCTCCACCATCGTAGCCCTCGATATATTGAGGATGCACGACGCCACTCATATCGGGGCTGGTATCGACATGGGCGATGAGGCCAATGGTCGGATTGGATGCTCTGCCGGGACTTGCTGGCAGGGTCGCCATGACGTAGCCGTATTGGTCCATCGTAGCATCTGTCAGCCCGAGCTCCAGCAGTTGGTCTCTCAGCAACTCTAGGAGGGTGAGTTGCCTAGCCGTAGAGGGATAGGTCTTACTCTCGTAATCGCTCTGGGTGTCGATCTGTACATAGCTTAGGAAGCGCCCTTTGAGCTCCTCCCGAAACTCATCTATATATCTCTGATTGCTCATCTCTCGTACTGGGTGGTGTCTACTATGCCGGCGTCTTGCATGGCTTGGATGCGCTCAAGGCAGGTGGAGCATACACCGCAATGGTGCTCTCGCCCCTGGTAGCAACTCCAGGTCTCGCTGTAATCGATACCAAGCCTTTTGCCGATAGCTGCAATAGCTCCCTTGTCTATATGGGTGTAGGGCGCCAGGATGCGTACACCATTGCTCGTACCAGCGTGTACAGCCTCTACCATGGGGTTGATGAAGCTCGCCCTACAATCAGGGTAGAGGGCATGGTCTCCAAAATGATTGGCGATATAGACTTCGCTCAAATTGTGGCTCTCTGCTAGTCCTGCGGCGATGGAGAGCATGATGCCATTGCGAAAGGGAACGATGGTGCTCTGGATATTTTCACTAGAGTAGCTCCCGAGGCTTATAGCGCCACCGCTGGTGAGTAGATCACTACGGAAGTACTCGTTCATAAAGCTAAGCGGGACAACGATGTGCCTAATGCCGAGGCGCTGACAATGCAGGCGCGCCATCGGGAGCTCCCGATGGGCATGCTTAGAGCCGTAGTCAAACGATAGCGCTACCTGGATGCGCTCTCTATACTCGTAGAGGAGGGTGACGCTATCCATACCGCCCGAGAGGACAATGAGCCCGGGGCGCTTGCTGGAGTGCTCCATGCCTAGAGATCTAGCTCCGTGATCGAACCGAAGCCGGGGATCGTCTCGAAGGCTTCGCTAATATGTACCTCCCCTGCCATAGCTCGGGCGCAGTTGATGACACCTCCGTGGCAAAAGATCAAGATGCTCTCGTGTCCCTCGGCTTTTTTCTCCAGGATAAACTCCTCTACGCGCTTGAGTTGCATCATTTGGCTCTCTCCGCCTGGCACAGGTTCGTGTATGTAGCGTAAGAAAAACTGGCTGACATCTTCGCCTTTGATGAGGTCTGCCCATAGTAGACCCTCCCAGTCGCCGAAGTTCATCTCCTTTAGTCTAGCGTCTCTCTCTACATCCTAATAACAACAAAAGTCGGCCAGCATAGAGGCTCTCGTCAGCGGACTACTATAAGCTCGGTCTACTTGTATATGCTCTAGGGCTTGTTTGGTGCGTGTAGCCTCCTCTACGAAGGTGTCTCTGACGGCGACGTCTGTATTGCCGTAGCAAATCTCTGATCCATCCCAGACGACGGATGTATGGCGTACAAGATATACTTTCATTGGGTCGTTGGGCTAGTCTTTGCGTGGGTTTCGGCTGGACGACGAGGTGCGCTTGCCCCCTGCTTTGCTTGTGAGCCTTTGCTTAGATGCTCCACGCAGGTGTTGCCCCAAGCGTCGGGGAGAGGACGCTTCGCTCGAAGCCTCCTGCTCGGCCTTATCTTGTGCTCGGCGCTTGTTGATGGGGTTGTTTTTGCTCGTTTTGCGCAGGGCTGCACTTTTGGAGGCATGCTGTTGGCGTTGGCTTTCGGCTCGCTCCTCGGTGCGGTCCTTTTTGCTACGCTGAGCTTCTGTCTTAGTGCGCTCTTGTGCCTCAAGTTTCTCTAGGGCGATATGCTCGCGTATGAGATCCCTAATGGGTAGGTCTACATCATCGAGTAGTACCTCGTCGTTTTCCCCGACCACGTCGCTGAGAGTAGCACGTTTGCCGTTGATCTTGACACGACCCTGGCGGATATAGTCCTCGACCTCTCTGCGCGAACCAAGGCCAGCGTCGCTGATGAGCTTGTTTATTCTCAATTTCATTATGTCTTGTATCGTTGTCGTCTAAATTTATATTCGTCGCCCCCCTAGATGTAGTCTAGGCTAGGTGTAGCGCTCTATTTGAGCGATGATGCGCTCAGAGCTAATGCCTCGTCTACAAGGCATATTGCCCTTGATACATCGCTTTACCTGGCCAAAGATACTGCATGGGCGACAGCTAATGCTCTCGTCCATGAGGGCGTCCTCTAGCTTTTGTCCCAGCCCAAGGAAGCCAGCCTTGGGATGAGTGCTACACCAGAGCGAGACAACCGGGGTGCCGACGGCTGAGGCCAGGTGCATATTGGCGCTGTCCATAGAGACGAGGCAGCGTAGACGTTGCATGAGGGCTAGTTCGTCAGGTAGATCTAGTCTCCCGGCCACGATGGTGGTGTTGGCATAGCTATCTCTCCAGGCTTGCAAGACGCTAGCCTCTCGCCCTCTCGAGCCAAAGAGGTACAGCTGGTATCTATTGCTTCGGCTGAGCTCTGCTACGAGAGCCTGCATCTGCTCTAGGTCGTAGGTCTTGGCATCCGTAGAGGCAAAGGGAGCAATACCCACGGGCACACGTCCCTGTCCCTCGGCAAGCAGGGCATGGCATTTGTCGGCGATGGTCTCTAGTCTAGGGAGCTCCGAGGGGACTGATAGACCAGCCTGCTCTAGGGTGCCTCTGTATAGATCGATCATACTAGGCACTGCGGGCAGAGGCTTACCAGCTCTAGCTGCTTGTAGTAGTAGCTTGCGCTGGTGACGAGGCTTGCGGAGGTGATATGTAGCACTGCGCCGCGATGGGAGATAGCTCCATCGGATGAGCTTGGTGCGCAAGACATCGTGCAGGTCGATGATGACATCGAAGCGCTCCCTTTTGAGTCGACCGATATAGCGTAGTAGCCCCCCGAGGGATTTCGCCTCCTGCCTAATGTCTATTGCCATAGCCTCTAGGTTGTCCGGTGGACTAGTCAGCAGTCCCGTAAAAAAGGGCTGGGTCAAGAGCGTAAACTCATGCTCGGGATGAGCCCTAGCTACGGCATAGACAAGTGGTAGCGTCATGGCGACATCCCCCATGGCGGAGAGGCGTATGAGGAGAAACTTGCTCATCGGTCTATGGTGATGATGGACAGAGACAATCGTCTATCGGCCTGGCCTGTAATAGGGGCTAGAGCTCCTTACCTTTGAGCATGGGGTTGAGCTGAGGGTCGTTGTACATTTTCATCTGCTTGTAGACTTTCATGTACTTCTCTCCCGAGGCGATGTCTGAGAGTAGTTCGTCTATCGCCGTAGAGAGGTCCTCCTCTTGGACTAGGAGCACTCTGAGCTTTTCGCTGCATTTGTTGCGTACCTCTTCGCTTTGGGCGTTGCGCTCGGCCTGGCTCATATAGTGGATCTTGAGCTTGAGGATCGATAGACGATCAATAGCCCAGGCTGGGCTCTCTGTGTTGATGCGGGCTTGAGCTTGGGGCTTAACGTCCTTGTAGAGCGTTAGGAAGTAGCTATCTATGAGCTCTACCAGGTCTGTGCGCTCTTGGTTGCTTCGGTCGATACGCCTCTTGATACGAAGGGCTTCTGATGGCTCGATGTCCGGATCTCTAATGATGTCTTCCAGTCCCCACTGGGCGTGGTCGATCCAGTTTTTGCGAAAGAGGTCTTGCTCGATAGTTCCTGCAGGATATGGTGCAGGTGCGGGTACGTCTACGCCTCCTTCTTTGAGATAGGTCTCGATGGCTTCGGCAAAGATACGCCTAGCTAGTGCACTAAAGCTCGTCATAATCGTCTGTATTTGCTATGCAGTTAGTATTCTACACCAAAGATAACGAATATAATCCTGAGACTGCTCCCCCCGCTGATTTTTACCCCCCTGGGGCTTCAAGCGAAACCCCCAGGAGGCTCTACCTGAGCGCAGGCCAGGGGATAAGCTTGTCTCCCATCCTAAGTCCGTGGTGTTTGGGCTAGCATATATTATAAAGTCCAGGATCAAATTTAGCCCTAGAGCATATATATCAGATTGTTGCCTGGTCT
>JBGYQR010000249.1:0-6020 GCA_041839075.1 Porphyromonas sp. | reverse complement strand
TCGATAGCGAGGCGCTCATCACCCGTCGCCTGATGCGCCAGCATATCCCCAAGCTGATCAGTGAGACAACGGCCGAGGTAGGCATCCCCAACACGCCCGCCCTCATCGACCCAGTTGATGAGGTGCTCTCTCAGGTGGTAGGTTATATCCGTCGCCAAATCCACAATACTGATCTGGTCATACGTATCCGCCCCCTCGAGCAAGAGGAGACGGAGCGTGTGCCCATCACGGCCGAGGACCGATTCAAAGTCCTAGCAGAGGCCAACCCCGCCCTGGAGGAGCTCAGACGCAAGCTCTCTCTACGTCTAGGCTAACCCCGCTCTCAGCTCTCCCATACGATGCAGCATACTGCCCCTAACCCCTCTCGCCCTCAACGCCCTCGGTCTCTATGGCGCTCTGCCAAGAGCTCTGCCTGGCGAGCCTTACGCTTCGTCCAGCAGGATATGTGGCGTCTGTCGCCCGAGGAGATCTCTCCCCTGCTGCGCCCAGTCGTCTCGGTCTCGAAGGTAGTCTACCGCACGACGGTTAGCTTCATCGACGACCATCAGGTAGACAAGGCCGCCTCGCTGACTTACAGCACGGTGCTCTCTATCGTACCTATGCTGGCTATCATCGTTGGTATTGCCAAGGGGTTTGGGATACAGACCATCGTGGCGGAGGCTCTGACTAGCGCTCTGCCGGGGCAGGCCGAGCAAATCTCTGTCGTCTTTAGGTATGTCGAGAACTATCTCAGCCAGGTGCAGGGCGGGCTCTTCATTGGGCTCGGTCTGATCATCCTGTTCTACACCGTGCTGATGCTGATTAGTTCGATCGAGGATGCCTTCAACAGCATCTGGCAGGCGCCTCATCCGCGCTCGTGGACGAGGCGTATCTTCGACTACTTTGGCCTATTCTTGCTACTGCCCATTGTCCTCTTGTGCTCGAGCGCCATCACCATCGCGATGACGACGATACGCACCTCTAGCCTAAGCGAGGTCCCCGCCTTTGCCTCCCTGCTCGACGGGGCTATGGGGCTGGTGCCTCTGGTGCTCTCCGTGGGCCTATTTGTCCTTATATACATGTACCTGCCCAATGTGCGGGTACGCTTCTTGCCCGCTCTGATCGCGGGCGTGCTGGCCGGGGTGGCGTTTCAGATCTTCCAAACCTTGTATATCAATGGGGTGCTTTGGATCTCGCGCTACAATGCTATCTATGGTAGCTTTGCTGCCTTCCCCCTGTTGCTCCTGTGGCTTCAGCTGAGCTGGAGCATCACGCTCTACGGAGCACAGCTGAGCTATACGATCCAAAACATTCAGAGCTTTGCCTTCGGGCAGGCCACCATGCGGGTGTCGCGTAGATACCTCGACTTCGTCTGCCTAATCATCATCAGCCGTATCACCAGGCGCTTTGCCCAGCAGCGCGAGACCCCCTACGATGCCACCAGCCTAAGCAACGAATGCCGTATCCCCCTGCGCATGACGGTCGATGCCCTCTATCGCCTGGAGCAGGTCGGGCTAGTCGTCGAGATACATTATGGCGATGACGCCACAGCCTACTACCAGCCCGCCGTAGACACCAGCCTATTGAGCGTGGGGTACGTCGTCGCCCTACTCGATAGGTACGGCACCGAGGACTTCCGTATAGACCGGCACGATAGATACCATAGCCACTGGCAGGCGATGCTCACGACCCGTGGTGGTGCCACGGGTGAGATAACGCCCGAGACACTTGTCAAAGATTTGTAGCCTCTCCCCGCTCGACCGATGAGTAAGAAACGTAGAGCCTCTGCGCGACCCCGAGAGCGCCGTACCCACTCGATCGTCATCACCCTCAACGACCATGAGTATGCAGCCCTGCAGAAGCATTGTGCCCGCAAGCAGCTCCAGAGCCGCAGTGGCTGGATCAGGTCTCTCATCATGACGGAGGTGATCTCCTCGTGGGAGCGAGAGAGCCCGATGCTCTTCTCCGAAGCCGATATGCAGTCCTAGCCCCATGACCCTACAGCCCCCCCAAGCCCTCGCCCTCTACGGCGACGAATACTATATGCGCCTGGCCCTTGACGAGGCCCGCAAGGCCTACGAGGCAGGCGAAGTGCCCATCGGTGCCGTGCTGGTGTGGCAGGACAAGGTCGTGGCTCGGGCGCACAACCAGGTAGAGACGCTCGCGGATCCTACGGCACACGCTGAGGTGCTAGCCATCAGTAGCGCTGCCTCTAGCCTGGGGAGCAAGTACCTGGTGCAGTGCCGTCTGTATGTCACCATCGAGCCTTGTCCTATGTGCGCGGGAGCGATACGCTGGGCGAGGGTTCGGGAGGTTATCTATGGGGCAGGGGAGGACAAGTTTGGCTACACCCAGTTTGCCGCTAGCATCGTGCCCCGGGGATGCCAGGTGCGCTCGGGCGTGCTGGCGGATGAGGCTCGGGCATTGATGCAGCGCTTCTTCGCCGAGAGGCGAGGTTAGCGGGGCGTTGGGGCTTTAGGCTTTTTTCACGTTCTCTTCGCTTAGGTTTCCCCCACGGGAGTAATCTAAATATGCTAATAATGTGTTGGTGAGCATTGATATTCGATAAACTTTCTTACTTTCGTGGGACGATTAAGATAATCAGTGTCTATTAAGGAAGGTATTCGATACACTGCCGTAGCCCTGTATTATTGTACAAAAGTTATATCACAATGCAAGATAACGAACAGTGCACAAGAGCGGTGCACAGAGAGGTTCAGCCCGAGTGGACCATAGAGAACGCTCGCTTTTCGCCTCGTCCCCAGTACCTGCTTGACCGCCCTACCAAGGGCGAGATACAGGTAGAGGACACCTGCATACTATTTTCCAAGGATAGCTACCAGCTGGTTTGGATCGAGGAGGGGAGCTATATCCTCAAGAGCGAAGTAGGGCTTATATCTCAGGGCAGTGTGCCTCTTGTGGTGCTCATCCCCCCAGGGGTGTTGCTGCATATACAATGCCCCTCGGGCGTCGTGAGGTATATGACGATGTCCTTTAGGGCGCACTCTAACCTGTGTATGAACCTCTGTCCTAGCGAGGATCACCGCAACCGCTTGAGAGGCCGTAAGATCGACCACCTCAATCGCCCTCGCCGTACCTCCGCCACCACGACGGAGCTCCCGATGTCTTCGGGGGTGATGCACTGGGCGGTCTCTGTCGCCAAATATCTTCAGTACGGGGATGTGAGCGTACATATGTTTGACTTCAAGCTCCAGGAGTTTTTCCTCCTGCTTCGGCTCGAGTACACCAAGCCGGTGGTGGATGAGTTTCTGCGCTTTTACCACTGCCGCATGAGTGGCTTCCGTGGGCATATCATCTCGTCGTACCACGCGGGTATGGATGTCCCCGAGCTGTACAAGCTGGGCGAGGAGTATAAGATGAATGAGCTGGCTTTCAAACGCTCTTTTGTCGAGGAGTTTGGTATGCCCCCGCGCGACTGGATCACCTTGCAACGTGCGCGCTATGTGTATAGCGACCTGATCAACACCTCGTCAAGCATCGGCGAGATAGGTGAGCAGTACGGCTTTTGCAGCATGAGCTACTTTAGCCTCTTTTGTAAGGCTAACCTAGGGGGGACGCCAATGCAGATACGCAAGAGCAAGGGTCGCTACCATGCTGAGGTTGAGGAATAGCTTCCTCCTTAGCTTAATCTTTGCACCCATCGGGTGGATGATCGTCCTCTCGGTGGGGCTTCGTATTGTCTTGGGCCTGGGTCGTAGTGTAGGCCTATGGCCTCCAGAGGCTTACTCCCCGGAGGTTAGGCTGGTTGAGACCATCCTGGTCTCCTGGTGTACCTTCGCTCTGCCTCTAGCTTGCTTCAGCGCTGGGCGTAGGAGCCTGGCGC
The DNA here is from genome assembly GCA_041839075.1 of Porphyromonas sp. Lineage (GTDB taxonomy): Bacteria > Bacteroidota > Bacteroidia > Bacteroidales > Porphyromonadaceae > Porphyromonas. Next base: position 2,197 of record JBGYQR010000249.1, on the reverse strand, counting down.
GCCTCCATCCACGCTACTGGTGGAGCTGGACTAGGGAGCGCTACTATGGCCTCCCTGCCTGGGTCGCTCTCGGTGCTATATTCCTCATCGACCTGGGGCTTATGGCGGTGTTGTCGCTGGGCTCCGAGTGGCTCATCGAGCAGCTCCCCGCTTCGTGGGGTATCTCGAGTGAGGATCTTCCTGCCGAGAGCATTGAGGAGCTCATCGTACGTAGTCCTGTGGGGTATGTGTTGATGTTTCTCTCCTTTGCCGTTACGCCCGCTATTGTCGAGGAGGTATTTTTTCGTGGTTACTACCAGCGCCTTTTGTATAGCTGGACGGGGGGGCATCCCTGGTTGCCAATCATCGCCACGGCATTCGTCTTCTCGGCCATCCACCTCTCTGTCGTGGGGTTTGCCGCCCGTTTTTCCTCGGGCATCATCCTAGGCTGGGTGTACCAGCGCACAGGCGGGCGCCTCATGCCTGTCATCCTCATGCACCTGTTGGGCAATACCATAGCCCTAGTGTCCCTGTTGCTCGAGTAGCCCTCGGCCGTGATACATGACAAGCCCTCGGGGGCAGACGAAGCCATCACTTCGCCTGCCCCCGAGGGCTTTGTCGTGCTTAGGGCTACCCCGCTAGCGACGCTCTCTAATGCGCCCATTGCTTGAGCTACGGGCAGCTCCGCTACGCTCTGAGCTGTCTCGGTGCTCTGCGCCCGAGCTACGTACCGTACCTCTGTCGCTATTGCTCTGACTGCGGGCGTAGTCGTAGGTACGCTTGCGTTCGCTCTCGGCCTTTTGCCTCTGGCGCTCAGCTCTCTGGCGCTCCTGTCGGGCGATCTGCTCGCGCTCGCGCTCTCTCTGACGCTCCTGGCGCACGCCTTCACGGCGCCCCTTCTCGTAGGCTAGCTCACGGCGTTTGGCTTCTTCTCGAGCGCGGGCGTACTCACGTTGCTTGATGGCGGCTGCTCGGCGCGCCTCGGCATAGCGTCTGCGGTTGATCTCGTCGCGGTATATCTGTCGCTCGCGCTCGTAGCGATAGTCGTCGTATCGGTCTACGTCGCCGTACACATACCCCCCTGATCCACCATATCCGTACTCGTGGTGGGCACTAACGCCGCAGGACGATAGCCCCAGGACGGCTACTACGGCTAGGGCTAGGGCGCCCTTCTTGTTCATTCTCTTCATGTCTTGCAATACGCACTAATGTTATTTATCCTTTTCGTTCAGTCTGCCCCCTCCCGTATATAAAACGCTGGCAGGGCGACAGTCTTGCATCCCCTTTGGGGAAGCTGTTTCTTCCTCTTTAGATACTGAGTTGTTTACCAAGTTTAATCATTACCTGCAAGTTTTTATCTCCTAGGCTAGTTGTCCTTTTATAAAGGGAGCAAAATCTCTCGGCGCTTATGACTAACTTTGCGCCTTGCCCTCGGGGGAGCGGATACTCCTCCCTCGAGCAAGGCGACGAATACGTGATGCTACAACAGCCTCCAGCCCTATATGGTCAATAAAGAAGACAAACCAACCTCCGCCTCTAGCCCCTCCTCTCTAGAGGGCGCTCGGGACGCCCGTGAGATGGATGGATATATCCGCCTCAAAGGCGTTCGGGTCAATAACCTCAAAAACATCGACCTCGACATTCCTCGGGGTAAGCTCCTCGTCATAACGGGCGTGAGTGGCTCTGGCAAGAGCTCTCTGGCCTTTGATACGCTCTATGCCGAGGGACAGAGACGCTACGTCGAGAGCCTCTCGGCCTACGCCCGTCAGTTCCTCGGCCGTATGGCCAAGCCCGAGTGTGATTGGATACGTGGTCTCCCTCCTGCCGTAGCCATCGAGCAGCGTGTGGTCAGCCGCAATGCCCGCTCTACGGTGGCCACCTCGACCGAGATATACGAGTACCTCCGTCTGCTGTATGCACGCATAGGGCGTACCATCTCTCCTGTGAGTGGGGTGGAGGTACGTAAGCATACGGTGGCAGATGTACTTGGTTTCATCAAGGGTGCTGAGGTAGGCTCTAGGGTCTATCTGCTCGTACCTCTGTCTCTGCCTCAGGGGCGCAACCTGGCCGAGCATCTAGAGGTGCAGGTGCAGCAGGGCTACCAGCGCCTGTGGAGGGATGGTGTCGTAGAGATGATCGAGGACTGTTTGGCCTCGGGTCAGCTCCCCTCTTCTGAGGGGCTATACCTCCTGCTCGATCGCCTCGCCATCACCGAGGG
>JBGYQR010000248.1:0-3814 GCA_041839075.1 Porphyromonas sp. | reverse complement strand
CTTGGACACTTCGCTAACTTTACTTGTGGGTCTATACTACTAGTCTCTAGCACAACCCCGGGGCTATGCTAGAGACTAGTGGATGGGGTTGTCTGTGGGGGCTTACTCCCACTCTATGGTGCTGGGTGGCTTGGACGAGATGTCGTAGACGACACGATTGACGCCACGCACCTTGTTGATGATCTCGCCCGACACCTTGGCGAGGAACTCGTGGGGCAGGTGCGCCCAGTCGGCACTCATGGCGTCCGTCGAGGTAACGGCCCTCAGGGCAATGGTGTACTCGTAGGTACGCTCGTCGCCCATGACCCCTACGCTCTTGATGGGTAGCAGGATGGCGCCTGCCTGCCATACGCTGTCGTAGAGCCCCCATTCGCGCAGGAGGTTCATGTAGATGTCGTCGGCGTTTTGGAGTATCTCGATCTTCTCCTCGGTGAGCTCTCCGATGATGCGGATACCCAGGCCAGGGCCAGGGAAGGGCTGACGCTTGATCAGGTGGGGCTGCATGCCCATCTCGAGACCCACGCGACGCACCTCGTCTTTGAAGAGCAGGCGTAGGGGCTCGACCAGCTTGAGGTTCATGCGCTCGGGCAGACCGCCCACGTTGTGGTGGCTCTTGATGACGGTACCCGTGATGCTCAGCGACTCGATGACGTCGGGGTATATAGTGCCCTGGCCGAGCCACTTGATGTCCTGGAGCTTCCTAGCCTCAGCGTCGAAGACGTCTATGAAGCCCTTGCCGATGATCTTGCGCTTTTGCTCGGGGTCGGTAACGCCCTTGAGGGCAGAGAGAAACTGCTCCTTGGCATTGACGCCGATGACGTTGAGCCCGAGGTGCTCGTAGTCGCGTAGCACGTTCTCAAACTCGTGCTTGCGCAGTAGCCCGTGGTCTACGAAGATACAGGTGAGGTTCTTGCCGATGGCCTTGTGGAGTAGAACGGCCGTTACGGAGCTGTCCACACCTCCCGAGAGGGCGAGGATGACCTTGTCGTCGCCCAGCTGAGCCTTGAGCTCGGCCACTGTGCTCTCGACAAACGAGGCGGGCGACCAGTTGCCCTTGATGCCAGCGATGTCGAGGAAGTTCTCTAGGATCTGCATCCCCTCCTGGCTGTGGAAGGCCTCGGGGTGAAACTGCACGCCCCACGTGGGCTCACCATCGATACGGAAGGCTGCCGCCGCTACGTCTTCGGTGCTGGCGATGATGCGGAAGCCCTCTGGTAGGGTCGTGATGGTATCTCCGTGAGACATCCATACCGTGCCCCCCTCTTTGACGCCTTTGAGTAGGGCGTCGTTGGCATGCCTGAGGGCCAGGTGGGCGCGGCCGTACTCACGGCTATCGCAGGGCTCTACCCTCCCTCCGGCTTGGTGCACGAGGCTTTGGGCGCCATAGCATATCCCCAGTAGGGGGAGCTTGCCACGGATCTCGTTTAGCTCGATGCGAAAGGCCTTCTCGTCATACACCGAGTAGGGGCTACCCGAGAGGATGATGCTCGCGATGCCCGAGAGGTCGCTCGGCAGGCGGTTGTAAGGCACTATCTCACAATAGGTATTGAGCTCGCGTAGGCGTCGCCCGATGAGCTGTGTCGTCTGCGAACCAAAGTCCAGGATAAGTATCTTCTGTTGCATTGAATGGAGTAAGGGATAATGAACGCTTTACCAAAGCACAAAGGTACGAATACTCCAGCTATTTCCCGCCCCCCGCTCTCCGCCCTCTCTCCGCCTTGTCTCCTCTCTGTCCCCCTGCCTCGCCCTCTCTGCTCCTCCGCCTCTCTCTGCTCCGCTCTCTCCCGCTTCGTCCTGTCCTCCTCCCTCTCTGCTCCTCCGCCTCTGCGCTCTCTCCCTCCCCATTCTCCGTCCTCTCTCCCTCTCGCGGCGCATCCCCCCTCGGGCAACCCACTCGTGGGTCGGTGGAGCGATGCACTCGTGGGTCGATAGAGGACCCCACTCGTGGGTCGGTAGGGTGATGCACTCGTGGGTCGGCGGGGTGATGCTCGAGACCTCGCCTGGGAGCCCTCGGTACAACCGCCCGAGGGCTCCGCCTTAGACCCCTTGTGGGCTCTAGGTTGGAGCGCCCGAGGGCTCTAGGTTAGCGGGCTATCGGAGGGAATGCGAGGGAGGCGTGCGGAGACGTGCGGAGGGGATGCGGGAGCGTGCGGAGACGTACGAGGATGGGGAGGCAGAGGGATGAGGAGTAGGGGGGAGGGCGTAGGCGCTAGGGGTAGGGATAAGATGGGGACGAGGGGGAGGGGGGGCGCCCCATCGACAAATCTTGACGTTGTCGTTTGCTATATTGATGATGTTTTGTTTACCTTTGCGGTAAAGGAAATGGAGATATACCTCTTTGAGACGGGAGTCGAGCTAATGGCTGCTCACTGAGGTTTATCTTCGTTTCCTTTTTGTGTCCCTGAGCTTTCCCTTCTCTTGCCGATATAATACGGCTATTCGAAGCCGTTACGATACACCTCGGGTCTGACTACCCCTAGCTCTCCGTAATACCCATATTCGCTGTGTCCAACGACACCGCGTTTCTTTTTCTTCCAAGATTTGTTCTTCGCCTTGAGAGGGCTATCAAGAGCTTTCCCCTCCCTCATGGAGCCCTCTCTCGGACAAATTTTAGCCTCTCTAGATGTGCCCCCTTGTCGGGGGGGGGCATCGGACTGGCCTCATGCTGTGTAGGAGAGGCGGGGCGACTGCACATAATGGCGGGGTGTGTGCATAGGTCGGGGATAATGATTACCTTTGTCCCTCGGGGCATGCTACGACCGTGGCCCCGTCACCCATCATAACGATAATTATACAACAGAAGAATATGAAGAAAATCATTACCTCACTCCTCCTCTCGACGAGCCTACTGACGGCTTCGGCAGGGGACTACCTCACCAACACCAACCAGCACGTGGCCTTCCTGCGCAACCTGGCGCGCAACTCTACCACAGATATCGACGCCGTGTACAGCAACCCCGCTGGGATGGCCTTCTTCAAAGACGGCTGGCAGCTCTCGCTCAACCTGCAGTCGGCTGCTCAGACACGCACCATCACCTCGACCTTCCTCCCCTTTGCCGGTAATGCCGATGGGCTGAGCCCCAAGGGTGTGCGCACCTTCGAGGGCGAAGCCTTTGCTCCCGTTATCCCTAGCGTGATGGCGGCCTACAAGCGTGGGCGCTGGTCGTTTGGCGGACATTTTGCCCTGGTCGGAGGCGGTGGCAAGGCGACCTTCGAGGCTGGTCTGCCCTCGTTTGAGGCGCCCGTCTCGCTCATCCCCGCCCTGCTTACGGCCAGCGGCCTCACGGCTTCGCAGTACAGCTACGACACCTATATGCAGGGGCGTCAGTATATCTTTGGCCTAACGCTCGGTGCCGCCTACCGCCTCTCGGATCGCCTCTCGGCCTATGTGGGTCTGCGCACCAACTACGTCAACAACCACTACGAGGGCTACCTGCGCAATATCAGCGCCAACATCGGTGGGCAGATGGCGAGCGTCCAGCAGACCCTGACGGCCATGGCTCAGCGCCCTGGGGTGCCTGCGGCTGTGGCTCAGCGCCTCCTGGCCTATGCCAGCGCTGCGGCAGACAAGAGCCTCAACGTCGATCAGAGCGGCTGGGGGCTGACGCCTATCCTGGGGGTGAACTACCGCCTGGGCGACCTACACCTAGCGGCCAAGTACGAGTTTCGCACCTCACTGCATATCGAAAACAAGACGAAGGAAAACACCACGGGGCTAGCCGCCTTTGAGAACGGCGTCAATACCCCCCACGACATTCCCGCCATGCTTTCGCTCGGGGCTACCTACCACGCCCTGGATATCCTGCGCCTCTCG
>JBGYQR010000247.1:0-4482 GCA_041839075.1 Porphyromonas sp. | reverse complement strand
GGACGAATTATCAATGAACAGAAAGATCTTTCGTAGCCTAGCCCTGCTCGGGGGAATTGCCTTCCTCTCGAGCTGTGGCGCGAAGCTACGTCCATTGACGAGCGAGCAAGTAACAGCTGACCCTACGCCCCTCTCTGTGGTGGGCGATCAGGTGCCAGCACGTATCCGTATTAGCTTCCCCGCCAAGAGTTTCCCTAAGAAAGCTACCCTGCGCATCACGCCCGTACTTCGCTATGCCGGAGGGGAAAAGTGGGGGCAGAGCTACCGCTACCAGGGCGAGCAGGTGATGGGCAACGAGCGCACCATCTCCTACACCCAGGGCAACAACGTTGAGCTCATATTCTCCGTACCCTATACGCCCGAGATGTATCGTAGCGACCTATACCTAACCTTCGATGCCAAGGTGGGCAAGCGTGAGGTGAAGCTCCCCGATCTCAAGATAGGGCGTGGGGTGGTGGCTACCGAAACGCTCGCTACCATCGCGGGCATCTTCCCAGCTGAGGCACCACACGGCTTCGAGCGCGTCATCAAGGAGGCCTTTGATGCCAATATCCTTTTCGTCGTAGGGCAGGCCAACGTCCGCTCTAGCGAGATCAACAAGGAGGATGTTGAGGAGTGGCGCTATATCGTGCAAAATGCTGATGAGACCCCCAATCAGCGCGTCAGCGTGGAGGTGCAGGCCTATGCCTCGCCCGAGGGAGGGCAGAAGCTCAACGAGCGTCTGAGTGCCTCTCGCGAGCGCAATACCAATGCCAGTCTGCGCCGAGAGTTCCGAAAGCACGAGCTGGGCGATATAGCCATAGATGCTCACTATACGGCACAGGACTGGGAGGGCTTCCGCAAGCTCGTCGAGGAGAGCGATCTCCCCGACAAGGACCTGGTGCTACGTATCCTCCAGATGTATCCCGACCCAGAGACCCGCGAGCGCGAGATCCGCAATATCTCGAGCGTCTTCCGCCAGCTCACTGACGACGTATTGCCTAAGCTCCGTCGCTCAAGGCTTATCGCCAATGTCGAGATCATCGGCAAGACGGACGAGGAGATACAGGACTGGATCGCCCGTGCCCCTGGTTACCTTACCATCGAGGAGCTACTCTATGCCGCGACCCTAGCGCCTGCTTCGGCTGAGAAGATGCGCATCTTGCAGATTGTCAACCAGAAGTATCCGCTCGACTACCGCGCTGCTAGCAATATCGGGGCGCTCTATTTCCAGCAGGGACAGCTCGAGCATGCGCGCACTTGGTTTGCCGAGGCCGCCAAGCGTGCTGACAATCCCGTAACGAAGATGAACCAAGGGCTCATTGCCCTCCTCGATGGGGACACCGAGCGCGCCACGACGCTCATTGCCTCGGGCGTTAATCTGCCCGAGCTAGGCCAGGCGCTGGGCTATCTCTATCTCAAGCAGGGCGACTACGCTAAGGCTACCGCCTCTTTTGGTGAAACCATTAGCGACAATGCTGCTGTGGCTCAGATCGTCTCTGGCGACTACGCTAAGGCACTCAAGACGCTCTCGGCCATTACCTATCCCTCGGCCAGGACGCACCTCTTGCGTGCCATTGTCGGAGCGCGTACCAATGACGCGGCGGCTGTGGCTTCGGGGCTGAAGGCTGCCGTTACTGCCGACCCTGCTATGGCTTATCGCCTGGCCGACAACCTCGAGTTTGCTAACTTCCTCACCCATCCCGAGGTCGCTCCGCTCATCCCTGTGGTGCGCTAGGCGCTCGGCCTGTTGAGGCGTATCCCTGCTCATCGGCTAGTCTCCACGCTTGTTGTGGAGTCTAGCCGATGAACTTTTGTCCGCCCCTTGCCCAGCGCTCTCCTGGAGCGCTAGTCTAAGGCTCTCGTACGCGTTAGGATCAGAGCACCCAATAATGAGGCTCTCAGCCCCTCCCCCGTGGGTTGGCGTGGGAGAGGCCTAGGCTCTCAGAGGGCGTTGGTGCGTGGTATGTGGTGGTGGGGAGGGGAGAATGGGAGAGTGGGCGCAAAGGAATGTATAGGAAATTAAAAGAAATGTATTACCTTTGCTGGCAAGATGAGAGAATTGGTGCAAAATCAGGCCAAGCCAAAAAACTCCCCTAGGGGAGTGCAAGGCTTCCAGCCTTGCACTATATAAAAAGTCCCCCCTAACCCCCTCTCTCTTTAGCCCGGATTTAAGCAAACCGTATGCGGTTTGCCTAAATCCGGGCTTTTTTGTTTTCCACGCATATCAACACATATCCCCTATGAAATACCCAAAGCTTCCCTACGTAGCTCCTCAATTGGAGGAGCTGGTGCCCCTTTCTGGCACAAGCCTGCTTGCGTCACTCTCTCAGCCGATAGAGTCGGACTTCGAATCTTACGAGGAGAAGGATTGGCTAGGAGAGTAAGCATAGCGGATGTGATTGATTAGTTTAACTTAATTAACAAGCAATTCAAAATGAAACTGAAACAACTCTTTGCAAGCCTAGCGCTTGCGAGCCTAGCGCTACTGTCCTGTAGCCAGGAGTCGGAGGTGTACCCCCTGCCCGAGCCGGGACAGGAGCCTGCGACTAAGGTGGTACAGGTTACGCTGGAGACCGAGGAGGCTACGCTCGAGAACGGCCTTCGTCTGGATCAGCAGATCGACCCCACAACGGGTAAGCCTACGAGCCCGCTGATGAGCGACAAGCCCGTCAAGATCCGCGTGGCGGTACGCCTGAATACGAACTACAGCACGATCTCTTATCAGACCCTGACGTTTGAGAAGGTAGGCCCTCTGAAGGTTCGCTACCAGGGACCCCTTACGGTGCCAGCAGGCACCAACCCCTCTGCTGATAAGTACTACATCTCTGGTATCCTGCTCGCAGAGGATGGTGTAGATGGTCGCGTCTTCACGGAGATAGAGGGCGATGAGGCGACCTCAAGCATCGTGAATGTGAAGCCTGCTACGGGTCTTGTAGTTCCTAACGAGTCTAGCGTGCTATCAACGACCGCGCCCTACTACAGCGAGTGGAAGGAAGTTACGCTCGTAGATGGGACGAACAAGCCCGTGACGATGACCTTCAAGCCCAGCGGTACTCTGCTACGCTTCCAGGTGACGAACCCAAACGACGCCGAGGTAGACATCCACGGTATCAAGGTAGAGACCAATGCCTTCTTCAAGGACTGGAAGTTTGACTTCTCTAAGGTTCTAGGAGCTTTGGGAGCACCTTACCTTGCCCAAGGTCAGCGTGCTAGTCATGCTAGCTGGTCAGAGGATTTTGTTATCACAGAGACGCTCCAGCCCTATACACGCTCTAAGTGGTACTACATCTGGGTGATGCCTCAGCAGTCTACCACTTCAGATCTTAGCACCAAGATTACGGTGTTGCATTCGGGTAACAAGCAGACTGTCGCCTTCCAGACGACTCAGGCTCCTACGATGGGTTCTATAGGCGTAACGCTTCCCGTGACGCTTGACCCATTGACCGATGGTAACTTCGTAACCTTCCCAGAGGGTAGCTGGGGCGAAGGAGCAGCCACCAACGGCTTCCCCAATAGCAAGCTCCCCTATGAGTACATTGGTGGCTTGCTCAATGCCGCTGGTGATGGGGTCGTGGATATTACAACTCGTCTAGACGTTGATAATCCTAGCCTTGGCTACCGCTCGTATACTCAGGCAATGGCGCTGAATATCTCGGGTCTGAAGGTTCCCTCTTATGAGGAGATGGGTCTGATATTCCCCACGGTTGTACGCCCTCCTTTCACCGATACTAGCTATAGTCGCAACGATGTTATTGAGACCGTATCGTTTGTAAATGGTCAGAAGATCAGGTCTACGTCAGACTACCGTATGGCACCAGGCGTAGACTATACGGACAAGACGGCTCTGTATGCTATTCGCTTCGAGAGCACGGGCAACCGTATGCGTATGGCCTACAAGTACGAGCACGTCTACAACGAAGCCATGCCCAGCATGAAGAACGCGGTTAAGGTGTCGATGAAGTACGTTGGCGATGATTCATCAGTTGATGTGTCTACAATCTCTGGTGATGCTCGTGCGGACTTCTGGTCAGGCGCCGATGTCAAGCACTACTATTTCCCTGTAATGGGAGAGAAGTATCCTGGCACAGACTTTAAGGTTGGTCAGAATATGCACCTGATTACTTCGGATATCGGAGCAGGTTATGGTACACGTTACAGCTGGTACTGGGAGAGCTCTATTGGTGTCTCAGGAATAAGTGGTAATCTCACCGCTACCAACGTTGCCAATGGCTCTACGTTTGCCGTCTTGATGTTCAAGACCAATCCTTAGTGGATTAGCTCTTTAGGAGCTTGCTCAATCGGAATTAGCCGTATGTGGCTAGTGCGTCCGCTCTCACTAGCTGCATACGGCTACTTCATCGCTCCGATATAGGGGCTAGCTAGTAGCCATATGCGGGAAAATTCTAGCCTATATGCCAGAAATTAGTAGCCATATGCGAGAAAATTCTGGCCTATATGCCAGAAATTAGTAGCCATATGCGGGAAAATTCTGGCCTATAT
>JBGYQR010000246.1:0-4152 GCA_041839075.1 Porphyromonas sp. | reverse complement strand
GGTAGCGCTCCCATGACCTGGTCGGTGGCGTACTCGATGACGGTGTTGCTAGAGAGGGCAAAGCGCTTGCCCTGGAGGTCTGCTATCTGGCTGACCTCTAGGTCGGGACGTACGACGAGTAGGAATAACCCGTCCAGGGCGCAGAAGGTCTCTAGCGCCATACCACGATGGCGCTGTATCTCTACCGAGGTGTAGTCGCTGACAGCACCATCGATAGCCCCTGTCTGCAAGGCTACATCGCGCTCCATCGGAGAGAAGAAGCGCTCGAGCTCTAGGTCAATCCCTAGGCTGTCGAGGTAGCCCATCTTGTCGGCAATGACTAGGGGCAGGTGGTCGATGCTGGGCATGACGCCAATGGTGAGCTCTAGCTTGGATGAGGAGGTCTGCTCGTTGGTTTTGTTTTGTGCGCATGAGGAGAGACCTAGGATGAGGCCGAGGCCGAGCAAGGCGCCAAGGGCGAGGGAGAGGTTGAGGATCTTCATAAGGTGAGGTATGTTGCTATTGGTTGGTCTATGACTATATGGGGCTATGTGAACTATACTACGACTTGTTGGTAGCAGAGGTTGCCTGCTGGCGCTGGGCCTTGCGCTCTGCCTTTTGAGCGTAGCGACACCAGGGCGTTAGGCCACACGAGGAGCACTTGGGCTTGCGCGCCAGGCAGACGTATCGCCCGTGTAGGATGAGCCAGTGGTGCGCCTTGGGTATGAGCTCTTGGGGAATGTATTTGAGAAGCTCGAGCTCGGTCTCTAGGGGTGTCTTGCTTCGTGTCGTCAGCCCGATGCGCTCGCTCACCCTAAAGACGTGTGTATCGACGGCCATCGTCGGCTCGTTGTAGATAACGGCGCTGATGACGTTGGCCGTCTTGCGCCCCACGCCTGGTAGCCTCATGAGCGCCTCGCGCCCTTGAGGTACTTGGCCACCATACTCCTCTTGGAGCATGCGGGATAGTCCTACTAGGTGCTTGGCCTTGCTACGCGGGTAGCTGATGCTACTGATGAGCTCGAATATCTCGTCTTCGCTCGCCTTGTGCATCGCCTCGGCTGTGGGGTAGTGCATGAATAGGCGTGGCGTTACCATATTGACCCGCTTGTCGGTACACTGCGCCGACAGCACCACGGCCACGAGTAGCTCAAAGGGCGTCGTGTACTGGAGCTCCGTCTCGGCGCTCTCGGCATGCTCGGCAAACCAGGCGATGACGCTCTGGTATCGTTGTTTCTTCGTCAAGATGTAATTCGTTTGGCGGTCTGCTCGGAGGGCAAAGGTACTCATTCGCCCTTAGCTAACCCTCGTCTCAGAGTGGCTTTAGAGCTGCTTGGTGGCGAAGGTGTCGCCCTGGCGCAAGTCGCCCGTCGTGAAGCCGAGCCTAAACCAGCGTGCCCTCTGCTCCGACGTCCCATGGGTAAAGGAGTCGGGCACCACATAGCCCTGGGCGGCCTTTTGTAGGGCGTCGTCGCCGATGGCTGTGGCCGCCTGCAAGGCCTCCTCTAGGTCGCCAGCCTCTAGGGCGATGATGCCCATCTTCTGAGCATAGTGTGCCCACAGGCCTCCGTAGAAGTCGGCTTGTAGCTCTAGGCGTACGCTCAGCTGGTTGTACTCTGCCTCGGAGAGGCGCCCTCGCATGCTGTGTACCTTGTCGGTGATGCCGAGTAGATGCTGGACGTGATGCCCTACTTCGTGCGCCGTCACGTAAGCCATCGCCAGGTCTCCGGGGGCGTGGAAGCGCTCGGCCAGCTCCTTGAAGAACGACAGGTCTATATACACGCGCGTATCGGCAGGGCAGTAAAAGGGGCCCATGGCGCTAGAGGCTCCTCCGCAGGCCGAGGTTGTTTGGTCGGTGAAGGCCACCAGGGTAGGCTTGTGGTAGGTCATCCCTAGTTCGCGGGTGAATATGTCGCTCCATACATCGTTGCAGCTATTGAAGACGCCGAGGGTAAACTCCTTCCACTCCTCGTAGGCTCGGGCTTTGGCAGGGTCCACAACTTCGCTCTGGGGAGCTGAGCTCCCTGTCGTCTCTACGACCCCCTCGGCCATGCGTAGCATCTGCCCAGGGTCTTGCCCCAGCAGTAGAGCCAGGACGACTACGATGATGCCGCCTATGCCACCTATGGCCATCTTGCCTCCGGGGCGCGATGAGCGCCCACGTCGATCCTCAAAGTTGGACTGGTCGTCGTTCCTATTGATCCATTTCATACTCCTCTTGGGAAAACGTTATAATGCGTGAAGATACGTTTGTAATCCTTATCTCTACAAAGGTATAGATATTCGCCTTGAGCTGATGCGGGGCTCTCGTTTTCTTCGCGTAGGTCGCCTGGATAGACCTCCCGAGGGCTTTAACTTAGAGCGTCCAAGGGCTCTAACCTAGAGCGCCTAAGGGGTTCAATTTAGGGCGCTAGAGGGGGCTCGGAGAGAGGGGGGTAGAGGGCGTAGATAGGGGAGGTAGGCTTGGCCAAGGGAAACCTTGAGGGGGATAAAATTGTTGCTTTAATAAATAACAGGTTACATCCCACAGACAGCTATATATATGCACCAAATACAACTCCGTCTCTCCCCCGAGACGGCCAGCAATGATGCCAGCCTGCGCCAGCAAGCGGCCAAGGCGCTCGGCATCCCTCAGAGTAGCATCAGCGCGCTACAAATCAGACGGCAGACGATAGACGCACGGCAGAGGCGTATCGCCATCAACCTAACCCTCGACGTCTATACCGAGGGCGAGACGCCCCTGGTGGACGACTTCTCAGACCTCGTCTATCCCGATGTCTCCTCGGGAGCTAGCGTGGTGGTCGTGGGGGCTGGCCCCTGCGGACTCTTTGCTGCCCTTAGGCTAGTCGAGCTGGGACTTAGACCCATCGTCATCGAGCGCGGTGTCGATGTGATGACCAGGCGTAGACACCTCAGCCAGATGCACAAGACGGGCATCGTAGACCCCGAGAGCAATTACAGCTATGGCGAGGGTGGGGCAGGAGCCTTCTCCGATGGCAAGCTGTACACCCGTAGCAAGAAGCGTGGCAGCGTGGAGCGTATCCTGCGCATCCTGTGCAAGTTTGGCGCTGATCCCAAGATCCTCGTCGATGCCCATCCCCATATCGGTACCGACAAGCTCCCGGTGATCATCAAGCGTATCAGGGAGCAGATACTCGCCTCGGGCGGAGAGGTGCATTTCTCTACCCGTATGGATGCCCTCCTGCTAGAGCGAGGGCGTGTATGTGGCGTCCAGACCTCGACGGGGCAAACCTTCCTGGGGCCCGTCATCCTGGCTACGGGGCATTCGGCTCGTGATGTGTTTGGCTACCTCCACCGCTCGGGCATCAAGGTCGAGGCCAAGCCCATCGCTGTCGGGGTGCGCCTAGAGCATCCGCAGGGGCTTATCGACCAAATCCGCTACCATAGCCCCGAGGGACGAGGCAAGTACCTACCCCCGGCGGAGTATGTCTACAAGGCTCAGGTAGAGGAGCGAGGCGTGTATAGCTTCTGCATGTGCCCTGGTGGCTTTGTCGTCCCCGCCTCTACGGCGCCCGAAGAGACCGTCGTCAATGGGATGTCGCCCGCCAATCGTGGCTCCAAGTGGGCCAACTCCGGCATGGTCGTAGAGCTGCGCCCAGAGGATATGGCGCGTACGGGTATCGAGGTCGAAGACCCCTCGTCGCCACTGGCTCTGATGGAGTGGTGCCAGCAGTTTGAGTACCGTAGTTACCTGGCCGCCGAGCGCTCGCTCAGGGCACCAGCCCAGCGTATGACGGACTTCCTCTCGGGGAGAGCCTCCAGCTCCTTGCCCTCGACGTCGTACAACCTCGGGCTGACGCCGGGCAATATGCACGAGTGGATGCCTCAGTTCATTGCTGGGCGCCTCATGGAAGGCTTTCGTGCCTTTGAGCGTATGACCTCGGGCTTCATCACCAGCGAGGCACAGCTCATCGGGGTGGAGAGCCGTACCTCCTCGCCCGTGCGTATCCCCCGATATACCGAGGGCGAGCACCTCTATCGCCACGTAGAGCTCGCTGGGCTATACCCCGCAGGCGAAGGGGCAGGCTACGCTGGTGGTATCGTCTCGGCGGCGATAGATGGCAAGAATGTTGCCTCCGCCCTAGCCCTTGCCCTCTAGCCCAACCCCTAGCCTGGGAGCCAGGTGGGGGCAATATCCTTTTGTACTATATT
>JBGYQR010000245.1:0-5040 GCA_041839075.1 Porphyromonas sp. | reverse complement strand
GGCCGAGGTACGCTTCGGTAGTGCCGTGCGCTATGGTGCTCTGACCTACAACGGCGAGGTCGATGCCGTGGGCGGGGTGGTGATGATGCTCAAGGGGGCGAATAGCTCTGAGGTCGTCAGCCGTGTCAAAGAGAAGATCCCCACCATACAAGCCTCTCTGCCGGAGGACATCGTCATAGAGCCCTACCTCGATCGCACTGACCTCATCGGTAGGGCCATGAGTACCGTTGAGCGCAACCTCATCGAGGGGGCATTGATCGTCATCTTTGTGCTGGTAATCTTCCTCGGTAACCTGCGCGCTGGGCTCATCGTCGCCTCCACCATCCCCCTCTCGCTTCTCTTTGCCCTAGGGATGATGAATGTCTTCGGGGTGAGTGCCAACCTCATGAGCCTCGGGGCCATTGACTTCGGCCTCATCGTCGATGGAGCGGTCATCGTCGTCGAGGCCACTATGCACCATCTAGGCCTGCGCAAGACGACGCACGTACTCTCTCGCGATGAGATGAACCAGGAGGTCTATCACTCGGCCAGCAAGATACGTAGTAGCGCCGCCTTTGGCGAGATCATTATCCTCATCGTCTATCTACCTATCCTGACGCTCATCGGGGTCGAGGGCAAGATGTTTCGCCCTATGGCTCAGACGGTAGGCTTTGCTATCCTCGGAGCGCTCATCCTCTCGATGACGTACATCCCGATGATGAGTGCCCTGTTTCTCTCCCGCAAACCCAAGCAAGGTGTGAGCCTCTCGGATAGGATGATGGCACGCCTAGAGCACCTCTACACGCCCCTGCTACAAAGAGCCATAGCGCTGAGGCGGTGGTGCGTGGGTGGGGTGGTAGTCGCCTTCGTGGGGGCGCTTATGCTTTTTGGCAAGCTGGGGGGCGAGTTCATCCCACAGCTCAACGAAGGGGACTTTGCCTTCCACTGCATCTTGCCCCAGGGGAGTTCGCTCAGTCAGAGCTTCGAGACCTCCACGATGGCCTCGCGCCTAGCACTCGAGTTTGACGAGGTGCGCATGGTCATCGGCAAGACAGGAGCCGCCGAAGTACCTACCGACCCCATGCCCCCCGAGGGAACCGACCTGATGATACTCTTGCACCCCCAAGAGGAGTGGACGAGCGGGCGCTCGTACGATGAGCTTGCCCATGACCTCCTGGAGCACCTCTCCGTCATCCCAGGGGTCTTCTTTGAGGAGAACCAGCCCATACAGATGCGCTTCAACGAACTGATGACGGGCGTACGCCAAGACGTGGCAGTCAAGATATTTGGCGAAAACCTAGACACCCTACGCCACTATGCCGAGCGCGTGAGCCAGGTCATCTCGGAGGTAGAGGGGACGACAACCGCGCAGGTCGAGCAAATCAGCGGTTTGCCTCAGATCAACGTCGAGTATGATCGCCAGCGTATGGCCGCCTACGGCGTCAATATCCGCGATGCTAACGACATCCTCAGCACAGCCTTTGCCGGGCGTAGCGCTGGCGTCGTCTTTGAGAACGAACGCCGCTTTGACCTGGTGGTACGACTCGATAGCGCCTTCCGCACCAGCCTAGAGGACGTCGCCATGCTCCGTGTGCCTACGGCCTCGGGGCATCAGATACCGCTGACCCAGATCGCACAGGTTGGCTACCGCACAGGCCCTGCTCAGATCAGCCGCGAGGGCGGGCGTAGGCGCATCGTCGTGGGCTTCAATATCGCGGGTCGAGACACTCAGAGCGTCGTGGGCGACATACAGCAGAGGCTCGCCCAGGAGGTGAAACTTCCCACGGGCTACTACATCACCTACGGGGGGCAGTTCGAGAACCTCCAAAAAGCCAGCCGTCGCCTAACGCTCGCTGTGCCTGTGGCACTCCTATTGATCTTTGCCCTGCTATACTTCACCTTCTCGTCCGTCAAGCAGGCAGCCCTTATCTTCACAGCCATACCGATGAGCGCCATCGGGGGAGTACTCGCCCTGTGGATGCGAGATATGCCCTTTAGTATCAGCGCGGGGGTAGGCTTCATCGCCCTCTTTGGAGTGGCTGTGCTCAATGGTATTGTGCTCATCTCGACCTTCAACCAGCTCCGTCGCGAGGGGGTAGAGGACTTGATGGAGCGGGTGCTACAAGCCACGCGTATGCGCCTAAGGCCTGTGCTGATGACGGGGCTAGTGGCCAGCCTAGGGTTCTTGCCGATGGCTCTTAGCACCAGCGCTGGGGCAGAGGTACAGCGCCCACTCGCCACGGTGGTCATCGGGGGGCTATTCACCGCTACACTACTCACGCTCTTTGTCCTACCTATGCTATACGTCATGATGGAGCGAGGCATCGCTCGCCTCAAGAGGCAGAGGTCTACCGCCCTGGGGGGTAAGACGCTCGCCATCGCCCTACTGCTCGCTAGCTCCGCACTCCCTGCCCTGGCCGAGCCACCCCCTCGCAAGCTGAGCCTCGACGAAGTCATCGCCATCGCCCTAGAGCGCAATGCCTCGATACAAGCCTCGAAGGCCGAGGTGCAGGCGGCCTCGAAGGCTCGGGGCACGGCCTACGACCTGCCCAAGCTAAGCCTATCCTCTCAGGTCGGCCAGTATAGTAGCGTCGAGAGGGACAACTCATTCTCTATCGAGCAGTCGCTACCCTTCCCCACTACCTTTGTCGCCAGGCGCAAGCTGGCCACCGCCGAGCGAGACGCCAAGGGGGCGACACTAGCCAAAGACCTCCTCGAGCTCAAGGGGCAGCTACGACAGCTCTACCACCGCGCCATGTACCTCGAGGGACGCCTACAGCTCCTCGGCAAGCTCGATAGCCTCTACCAAGACTTCGACGCTATTGCCTCTCTGCGCTACGAGGCAGGCGATGTCTCCAAGGTCGATGTCAGCACGGCAAGAGCCAAGCGTGGTCAGGTACGCCTCCAGCTCCTAGAGGGACAGACGGCTCTAGCCAGCACCTATGCTGAGCTAGCGGCCTTGATGCACTATGATGAGCCGTTTGTCCTCCTCCCCCTATCAGTCGAGGAGCCCAGCGGTATAGACCTCTCGAGGCTCCTGGATAGCGCCACCATAGGGGCTCACGTCAATGTCCAGGAGCTACGCCAGCAGGCCACGATGGCCCAGCGCCAAAGGCAACTAGCCCTCCACGAGGCGCTCCCCGAGCTGACCCTGGGCTATACCAACCAGTCGCTTATCGGCGATCATACCATCGGGGGCGTAGAGCAGTGGTATGGGGCGGGCAAGCGCTTCGAGTATTTCTCCTTTGGTATCGCTATCCCCCTCAACCTCTATGCGACCTCTTCGCGAGTACGTAGCCTCCGCCACCAGCAGCGGGCAGCGGACCTAAGGGCGCTCCAGGCCGAGCGCCAACTGCGTAGCCAGGCCGAGCAAGCCCTGATGCGATATAGACAGAGCCAGCGCCAATATCGCTACACCCTCGAGGAGGCTCTGCCCAGCGCTAGCGAGATCATCTCTACCGCCCAGCTGGGCTACCGCGCGGGAGAGATCAGCTATCTCGAGTATATTTATGCCATCGAGACGGCTACCCAGCTCCGCGAGAGCCACCTAGAGAGTACCCTCCAGCTACAAGAGGCTCAGAGCGCGCTACTCTCGCTACTCAACCAATAGACAACCCTCTACCCAATCATACGCCTATGATACGCCTAAGCTATATTGCACAAGTCTGCACCATCGCTCTGACACTTACCCTTGGGGCGTGCTCCTCCTCTGGGAGCGCCTCCTCCAACGCTGGCCAAGCTGGAGCGGGCGAAGATAGCCATCCCGAGCCCCTAGCCGTAGCCGTCATCACACCCGAGCAGATGAAGGCCATCGGTATCGACTTTGGCCACATTGAGCACAAAGACCTCACCTCGACCATCCGTGCCCTTGGGTTCCTGCGTGTGCCTATGAACCACCGCGCCAAGGCCACACCGCTCTACCCCGGAGTCATCGAGAGCCTTCGGGTGCAGATGGGTGATGTCGTGCGCAAGGGGCAGGCCATCGCCACCATCGGTAGCCCCGAGCTGATCAAGCTACAAGAAGACTACCTGGCCTGCTCGGCCGATCTAAGGCAAGCCGAGCAGGAGCTACAACGCCAGCGCACCCTAGCCTCAGGCAAGGCGGGCACGGGGCGCAACCTCGAGCAGGCCGAGACGACCCTAAGGACGCTCCAGGCGCGCTCCTCTTCGCTCGGTAGCCAGCTCCGCCTCGTGGGCATCTCCCCCTCGAGCCTAAGCCCCGAGAGCATCCGCCCCGTCATCACGCTGACGAGCCCCATCAACGGTACGGTCAGCAATATATACGCGAGCATAGGTGCATTCGTCGATGGCTCTAGCCCCGTCATAGAGGTTGTAGACAATAGCGCTCTACACCTCGACCTCAGGGTCTTCGAGCGCGACCTACCCAAGGTCGCGGTGGGGCAAACCATCCACTTCACACTGACCAACAACCCCACGAGCGAATACGACGCTGTCGTGTACAGCATTGGTTCGGCTTTTGAGGACGAGAGCAAGAGCATCGCCGTGCACTGCCGAGTAGAGGGAGACAAGCAGGGGCTCATCGATGGGATGAATATCACAGGTGTCGTCAGCCTGGGCACTGAGCTCAAGCCTGTCGTCCCCGTAGGCGCCATCGTCGAGGCTGATGGCAAGGACTATATCATCGTAGAGACAGCTCTCCCTAGCGAGGCTGATGGGCACGACCACGAGGCCGAGGGACATACGCACCAGGGGGAGCATAACCATGCCCACGAGGGTGCTCGGGCCTTCCGTAAGGTTGAGGTAGCTCGGGGTGTAACGGAGCTCGGCTACACGGCCATAGTCCCTGTGGAGGAACTGCCCCAGGAGGCCGTCATCATCACCAAGGGGGCGTTTTTTGTCTATGCCAAGCTCTCTGGCTCTGTTGCCCACAACCACTAAACTTGCCTCCTAGACTAGAGTAGCTCTAGGTTGCTGTAAGCCTACTGCTTAATAAGCCCCGCCCCCTATGCCCGCTAAGTCTAGCGGGCATAGGGGGCGGGGCCTGTTAAGTGGTAGGCTTACAGCGATCTAGAGCTACTCCAGCCTAGGGGATAGCTTTAG
>JBGYQR010000244.1:0-17409 GCA_041839075.1 Porphyromonas sp. | reverse complement strand
GGTAGGCAAAGATACCACGAAAGTTCTCAGCCCCTAGACACCCTCTGTCTCTTTAGAAGGACAAGGGGGCCTAAGGGCTGAGCCTTAGCGAGATACCCGACTATCAGTGCGGGTATGCAGAAGGGGGGGGTTACAGATTGGGGTTTACACTCTTCCAGTCAGCAACGGCGGGGATCACGCCCATGGCGATTACCTCGTCACGTAGCTTCACTAGGTGCTGGTAGCTTGCCTTGAGCTCGGCCTGCTCTGCGGCGGTGCCAGGGAGTGTCGTGCTATAACGAACGCCATCCTTGTCGATAACGGTCTCCATACCCATCACGACATTTTCCAACCCGGGTAGGTTCACCAGGCAACCTGCTGGCCAGCGGAACTCCTCTCCGCCCATAGCAGCGCGGATCATCTCGATAGAGACATAGGCAGGGCTCTGAAACGAAGAGCGGCCGCGTAGCTTGATGATGTTTGCCCCTCCCTGAGTAACGCGCTTCTTGAGCGCTTCCCACTCTTCAGCGGGGAGCTTGTCCGTGCCGATGAGGTCCACAAGGGGCTTACCAGCCACAGTAGCCGTGCTTGCAAATACAGCCATAGACTCACCATGGCCACCATAGGTACGTGCTCCCTGTACCTGGCTCTGCTGTACACCAAAGTGCTTGGCTAGCTCGCTCTGCAAGCGGGTAGAGTCTAGTGCGGCCAGCGTCGTTACCTGGCTGGGCTTGAGACCCGAGTGGATGAGCGTCACTAGACCCGTGATGTCGGCTGGGTTGAAGATGATCACCACATGCTTCACCCCTGGGGCATAGGCCTTGATGTCCTTACCCAGCTGAGCAGCGATCTCGCAGTTGCCCTTGAGCAGGTCCTCACGCGTCATACCATCCTTGCGAGGAGCACCACCCGAAGACACTACGTACTTAGCATCCTTGAGAGCTTCCTCGATGCTGTCGGTGAAGGTTAGGTTAAGTCCCTCAAACCCGCAGTGGCGAATTTCTTCTGCCACACCCTCTAGCCCCTGGAGGAATGGGTCATAGAGACAAATGTTGGGGGTCAGGCGCATCATAGCAGCCGTCTGAGCCATGTTGGAGCCGATCATACCGCCAGCACCAACAATAGTCAGCTTGTCTTGTGATAGAAAACTCATAACGTCTTAAACGATTGAATGTAAGTAATAGTTCCAAAACCAAATTGCTGTATAGCCAGCCTCGTGGGAGGCTTAGCTATACAGCAAATGTACACTTTTTTCTCTATTGACCTACTTATTTCTTACCCTCCCCACCTCGCTGCTCGCGGAAGTATTTGGAGACGAAGTGGCGGTGCTCCTTCTCTAGGCGCAGTAGCTTGTCTATAGACAAGAAAGACTTACAGCGGAGGTAGAAGGTGCGCTCTAGCTCGGCCTCCTTGACCCTCGCCGTGAGCCTATGCTCGAGCAGGGTCTCTAGCTCTTGGGGCGTTAGGGTCTTGTCTCCCTTGGCGACACGTCTATGTAGGGGGGAGAGCTCTTTCCACAGAGCATAGCGCTGGCTATCTAGATCATCCAGTTCTTTGGCCAGCTGGTCAGCCTCAGCTGGCGTTAGCTCTAGCACCTTGGTTAGATGCACTCGCTTGGCCTTGGTAAGCTCCTCTCTACTCATCTTGGGGCGAGAGGGGCGCTCTCCTGGGCGTTGCGCTAGTGCCACACCGAGGGAGCACAGGGCAACCAAGAGTAGGGTTATTATCCTGGTCTTCATAATTTGTTGTAGCTATTGTATATAATACGTGTCCCTACCTCTAGAGGGTCTCTCCGAGGGCATAACTAAACTCCTGCTCGTAGGCATCCTCCCGGCTCGCATAGTCGCTATAATAAAGCGCCCAATCCTCCTCATCAAGGCTAGCCTCGAGGTCTGCCGATTGCTCTTGGCTTGGGGTACTCGCCTGAGGCTGGAGATCCTGCACGACTCTAAAGCAGAGCATCAATCCCACAAAGCAAGCCGCCAGATAGACAACCGGGCGCGCCTTGACCCACCAGGATACAGGAGCGGGAGCCTCTGCTTCCTCTTCGGGGAGATTGGTGAGGATGCGCTCGTTGAGCTGAGAGAAGAAGTCGGGGGGCGTCGTATAGTGCCCACGGCTCTGCTCTCTGTCGGGGAGGCCAAATAGCTCGTCCTGAGATGTGCCTTTTGTTTGAGTCTTCCTTTCCATCACTCGATATATTTATTTGTCTGTATATCCTTTTGGACAATCATCCTTAGCGAAGGTTTATTCCTCCCCCTCAAGTTGTGCAACTATTTTTTTTGCGGCGTGGTGGTAGCTTGCCTTAAGCGCTCCGACCGATGTACCTGTGATCTCGCTCATCTGCTCGTAGGGCATCTCGTCGTAGTAACGCAGACGGAAGACCATCTGTTGCTTCTCTGGCAGACTCAGGATAGCGGCTTGAAACTTACGCTCATACTCATCGGCATCGAAGTAGGGATCGCTCTCGAGCTTACTCATCAAATAGGTTGCTGTCTCGTCGTCCGAGGGGCGTACCTGAAGGCTATCTCGGCGTTGCTGTTGCTTGAGGAAGTTAAGGCCCTCATACATCGCGATCCGATACAGCCAGGTAGATATCTTGGCCTCTCCCCTAAAGCCCTCGATAGCTTCCCAGGCCTTGATAAAGGTATTTTGGGTCAGATCGCTAGCATCCTCATGATCGTAGACCATACGCCTAAGCTGCCAATAGATCTGCTGAGAGTAGCTCTCTACCACCATGCCGAAAGCCTCTCGCCTACTCTCTGGTTGTGCCAGCCGAGCCTTCAGTTCGTCTTCGGTCAATATGTTTTTTGTCTTCATCAAAAATACTCTTCCCTTACTCCTCCTAGGAGTGTGTCCCGCAAATATAGCGAAACAATGCCTCTCCGCCTCACGCGCCCTAGGGACTCCCTCATAGCTCAAAATATCCCAACCAAGGGGATTCCTTTGCTCATGACTTTAGGATAAGGACAATATATCATCCCATCTTCTCGTATCGCCTAGGGCTCTTGGGATGTGGTATCGCCCTTTATTCTCGCTTTTTATAAAATCGCTCCCTACTAATCAACGTAATCCACTCATCACAGACTTCTCTGCTCTTTCCTTAATATGCAGAATATACCCTTCTGATTCCATTAAAAATTCTGGAAGCCTAGAAAAATCATACATCCGAAGTTTATCTCTAGTAATTTCTTCAACACGTTTGCATGCCACATCTAACATATACCAAATGAGAAACGGAGAGATTTCGCCCCATACTCCCCCCTCTTCATCTCCCCACGCACAAACTGAAGATATGCACCTATGCTTAACTTTAACTTCACATTGAGCTTTTAGCACTGTTTCTCTACCATCGAGTGTTTGTATCTCTATGTCCCATAAGCCACAGAAAACGGATTGCTCAATATCGGGACATATACTCTCAGAGACAATATTTACAATGGTTTCTTCAATCCGCAATCTGTTTAGAGCTTGGACATCTGGCATCAGATATTCAAGAGCAACCTGAGGAGTAGTGATGATACCCACCAACGATGGGTCAAAAGGAGGGAAGTCTACTCGATTAGGATTCTTTTCCTGCATCCTATCAAACTCCTTTTGATCGACTATTTCACACTCCCCTTTAGGAATTAGTTCCTTCACATGGGCAAATTTACCAACTCTATCCTCCATATCAATTTTGTCGCGGATATCTGATATCCGCCCTGGTCGTTGACGTCTCTGCAAAAGACAATCCATATAATTAATTAGATCATCTCTTCCGTATTTTTTGTCATCCCTTCCAAACGGCACGATAAAGAAAAACGTCAAGTCTATCAGGGTCAGCTCAACAATACATTTAGGTAACCCTGGGATCAATGCTACGTCTCGGCGCACAAGAACTTTAGCAAGGGGTTGCTGTACAGATGAATCGAGGTGATAGATATAAAAAACATTGGGAAGGTCTTTAGGAACAAAATCTCCCCTAATCCACTCAACTGTACGCCGATACTCATCAACAAGACTACGTGGCATCAAATCTATCGCAATCTTAGCGAAGGCCTTATAAAGACCTAAATGTGTTATTGGCTCCGCCCCTTCAAGCTTAACCAAATAATCACGTTCTCTTTCCTCAAGGATAGCTAATCGTGATATCTTAAGTGTATCGCTAGGGCCATCGTAATAAAAATTACGTCCCCACACTTGTATTATCTTATTCTTCTTGTTGAGAATCTTACTCTTGGCTCTCCGGAACTTTAGATACTCTGTTAACTGCTTGTCGATTGGACTCAACGCGGAATTACAACTTAGACACTCGTCATTGCAGAAAATGTATTTATTACCGAGAGCCTCAGGAATCGCATGAGCATTTTTCTTCTTAAACCGCACCTCTGGGGAGGACCGACCGCAGAAGCGACAAACACAAGCGCTAAGATTATCTATTCCCGTATAGACTTCCTCTTCACCAAACGTATATATATCATAAGAGCTCCAAAAGAAATCTGTTTTAACCATAGACACACCCTTCTACTTCAATTTATTATCAATATTTAAATTACGAATCATTCTCTAATGAGCACACTTCATTAGAGATGCCTCTAGCATGCTTTTACAAGAACCAAATTATAGTCTCGTTGTATAGTTAAGCGTAATCCTCGATCTACACTAAATCCCTCTAATTACTTGGAGCCATACACATGCCTTACTACACAGAATCTAATGTAGCAAAAACTTTTGATGTCCATAATTTGAGCAATATTACCTTGCCTTTTACTACTCATATCCTGACCTAAGTAGACATCAAGTATATAGTGGTGCTTGTTCTCTATGGCCCAATGCTCGCGGATCACTGTACGGATACGGGACAATTCCACCTCAGAAGAAATATAATACACCAGCTCTTGGCTCTTCTTCCCCGTCTTCTTATCCTCCCGAATACGCGTCACCTTATGCACCGAGGAAAGATTAGCCCAGCGAGATAAAACACTCGATGGCTCTAGGGATAAGGGATGAAGCAGACTCTCCACCAGACGTGTCTCTATGCGCCCATGGCCTAGTTCTACTTGCTCATCCACAACAATATGCTTCCGATACAGCGGGCAAAATAGGCTCTCGATCTCCTCTAGACTATGTTTCTGATTGTTCTTGATCGGGAGTACCCCTCGCGGGTGCGTGAATTGCAACACACTACTCATAACAAGCGTTAAACGAATAAGTTGTCGCACCCCTCGCGGGGGCGTGAGTTGCAACGATGCGCTTAGAGCCTAGGTAGAGGTCATCATGGGCCTACTCGCGAGGGGTGAAAGTTGAGACGGTATCACCATCAAGGAGCTTGCATCCCGGTAGACTGTCGAGCTAGGCGAGGATATAGGGCTGACGCATTACGTTGCTGATGCGTCAGCCCTAGCGGTGGGATCAGCAGGGCCTAGGCTTTGCTTAATTATACGTTATCTTTGTGGCCTGAAGGTCGCGCCCTCGCGGGTGCGTGAATTGAAACATATTGTTGGGTGCTCAAGTGCATCGCCCCCTAGTGGGCGTTTGTATGCGAAGCCTTTTGGACTTCAGTGTTGGAGGAGGTGATGATGAACTCCCCCCACAGCTAGAGCTCGACTATGTAGCTCTTGCCTGGGGTAGTTCTCTCGCCTCCTCTTGCCATGCAGAGCAGGTAAAGTCAAATACAAAGAGCGATAACAAGGCCATGCCCAGAGACGAAAAAGAGACGTCCTGGGCCAACGAGAAGCGTAGAGAGCTAACTGCCAAGGCTATGGCAAGTTCCTCCTAAGAGCAAACTAGACTAGAGAGAGCTACGTACAAACATACGAGGGGAGACTACTCATGTCGGTAGTCTCCCCTCGGACGTTTGCTATACCTCCCCAAAGGAGGAGGGCTAGTGGCTAATTGCGGAAGTCTAGCTCCTCGATAAGGCGAGGACACTTACCCCACTGCTCGATGACGAAAAGACAATAGCGGATGTCTACCGAGATCGTGCGTTGCAGAGCTGGCTCAAACTCAATATCACCACTCATTGCCTCCCAGTTGCCATCGAAGGCAAGACCAATGACACGGCCATTCTTGTCAAAGACGGGGCTACCTGAGTTTCCGCCAGTAATATCATTGTTAGAGAGGAAGTTTACGTGCATGATACCGCTCTTCTGATCTACCCAGCGTCCCCACTGCTCCTTGGTTAGCAGGTCGATAAACTCTGGCTTTAGGTCAAACTCCGTCGAGCCTGGTACATACTTCTCCAGGATCCCCTTGGGCGTCGTGAAGTAGTTGTAAGAGACGGCATCGCTAGGCTCATAGCCCAGGATTGATCCATAGCTCATACGCATCGTGAAGTTTGCATCGCTAGGCATTGGACGCTTGGGATCCATCTCTTGGCGACCAGCAAAATAGAGGCGGTTGAAACGACTAATATCGAGCGTCGAGGCCTGCACCTCAGCACGTAGCTTGCCCACCGGACTATAGACCATGAGCATAAAGGCTACCGCGGGATCAGCATCATACTTCGTGCGGTAGTCACCAGCCGCGAGAGTAGCCTCTAGCTTAGCCTTATCAAGCAAGAAGCTCTGATCGAATAGGTAATCGGCATAGGCCTTGCTATCACCCTTGAACTCTCTATCAATAAGGTCAAAGAGTTTAGACAAATCTTCGCGAGGTACGCGCTGGCGCACTAGGTCGATCATTGCTGGGAGCACCTCTCTATCCAGCGTTGGGAGGTAGTCCTTGTAGAGAGCATCGATACGCTCCTTTTGCTGAGCCGCGGTTAGCCCCTCGAGGGAGGTAGGAGCCAAAGCACTAGCCATATCTGAGACCTCTGAGCCACGCATCAGCGTCTCGTTGATGTAGGTTAGGCGACGCGTGAGGTCTCCAGACTCCTTGTAAGCCTTTTCGAGCCCTTCGAGTACTCCTGCATAGGTCTTGCTACCTGTCGTAGCCACCCATTGGGCAAACGCAGCCTCCTCCTCTCTCTTGCGGTCTACGACTTTGAGACGCGAGAGACCACGGTTCATACCGATAGAGTTTTTCCAATAGTTGGAGCTCCGTGCATACTTGTCTGAGTACTTGATACGCGTGGCCTGATCTGCATCCATCGCCTTGCGCCAGATCGCCTGCTTGATACCGCGCGCCTCCACCATGGGGGCGTTGCTATTGTGCATGCGGTTTTCGATACCCCACGATGGGATATAGCGCTCTGTCGAACCAGGGAAGCCAATGGTCATAGCGAAGTCTCCCTCCTTGTACCCTGCCGTTGATACCGTTGCAAAATGCTTGGGCTGATAGGGGACATTGTCCTTGTTGTAGTAGGCGGGCTTGTTGTCAGGCGAAGCATACACGCGGAAGACGGCGAAGTCTCCCGTATGGCGCGTCCACATCCAGTTGTCCGTATCGCCACCAAACTTACCAATACTGCTGGGGGGAGCAAATACCATACGCACGTCCTTGAAGACATCGTAGGTGATCATATAATACTTATTCCCAGCATAGTAAGGGCGTATGATCACCTCCTTGTGCTCATTCTTGAGGCGCTTGTTTTCCTTGCTTACCAGCTCGGCCGTAATCTTCTGTATCTGCGAGATACGAGCAGCTTCGTCTGCTACTTTGGCTTTCTTGAGACCGGCTAGGATCAGAGGTGTAACGTCCTTGATATCGCTGAGGTAGCGGATCTGCAACCCCTCGATGGGTAGCTCCTGCTCAAAGCTATGCGACACAAAACCATCGCGCAGATAGTCGTGGTCTACTGTACTCTGGCTCTGGATGGCACTATAACCGCAGTGGTGATTGGTCATCACGAGCCCCTTGTTAGAGACCGTTACTCCCGTACACCCACGGCCAAAGATGACAACCGAACCCGCCACGCTAGGCTTCGAGAGGCTATACAGCTCCTCGGAGCTCAGCGTAAACCCTAGTTCGCGCATCTGCTGGAGGTTTTCCTGGGTCAGCTCATTGAGCAGCCACATGCCCTTGTCAGCCTTAGCCGTAGAGGCTAGCGTCAGCGTTGCCGTGACTAGGACGAGGGCTTTCTTTAGCATTCCTGTCTTCATAAATGATGTATTTGTTGGTAAGAATAATTTCTCCTAACTCATCCCCAATCAATCGACCTGCAAGACCAGTCCCTTGAGGTACTCGCCCTCGGGGTGATAGATGCTGACGGGATGATCTGTGGGCTGTGTCAGCTGGTGCAATATCCGCACATGCCTACCCGAGCTCGCTGCGGCTGTGAAAACGGCCAGGCGAAACTCCTCCTTACTCACGGCCTGCGAACAGCTGAAGGTAAAGATAATCCCACCTGGAGCAACCTTCTTAAAGGCCTGAGCGTTGATACGCCTATACCCAATAAGGGCATTACGCAGCACCTTACGATGCTTGGCAAAGGCTGGTGGGTCTAGGATAATGAGGTCGTACTCGCCCTCGGGCATCTGCTCGAGGTACTCGAAGGCATCCTGCGTGATCGACCTATGCTCGGGTGTGTCGCCAAAGTTGAGGCGCACATGCTCCTCGGTCAGGTACATCGCCTTGCTAGAGCTGTCGAGCGAATCTACTCTCAGAGCCTCTCCTCTGAGCGCGTAGAGCGAGAAGCCTCCCGTGTAGCAGAAGGCATTGAGCACCCGTCGCCCCTTGGCATAATGCTCCACCAAGCTGCGATTGTCGCGCTGGTCTACAAAGAAACCTGTCTTCTGCCCCCGTAGCCAGTCGGGGAGGAAGCGAATACCATTTTCCCACACAGGGCTGGTCTTGGTATGGCCGATGAGGAAGTCGTCGGTGCATGCCTCGCGTTGCTCTCGACTTGGCAGGGTACCACTGCTCTTGTAGTAGACGGCCTTGAGGCTATCAGCTCCTAGCATCTCGGCATAGACCTGCATGAGCGCCTGGGCGACTACCTCCCTGCTGTGATGCATCCCCATGCTATGAGCTTGCATCACGGCCGTATCGCCATAGACATCTATGATGAGCCCTGGGAGCTGGTCTCCCTCGCCATGAGTGAGGCGATAGACGTTGCTACGCGTGGCCTCGGGGTCGTCCTCCCGAAGCAATCCGCTAGAGATACGCAGAGCCAAAGCCGAGGCCAATCGGCTCTGCCAAAAGGCTTCGTCTATCTCCTCATTGGCAATGAAGCTGAGCATACGCACAGCTATACTACCCTCTGCCCAATGTCCTACCCCAAGGCTATCGCCTCGATGGCTCAGCACGCGCACCAAATCTCCATCCTGCACAGCGCCATCAACAGAGGCAACAGCCCCAGAAAACACCCAGGGATGGAAGCGCAATAGGGACTCCTCCTTGCGAGGCAACAGGCGCACATTTGTGATTGTATTCATTACTCTAACTTGGCTATATTGACGTTGCGCCCTAGAGCAGGGCAAACTGCACCGGATGCGGGTGAGGTAGCTCCATCAGATGGCGATAGACCCTAAGCGAAGCCCAGGCATCTAAGGCTGCATAGTGTTGCTGAGCGGTGGTGAGCTGTCGGGCATTCCAGTTGCTCATACGCTGAGACTTGCTCATATACTCCCCAAAGATGATGGCGTATATCTTCTGCAAGCTAGCGGCCTCTCGTAGGCCATAGGCGGGGCATAGGTGTTGTAGCTCGAGGAAACCTCGGGGCTCAAAGGCATTGAGGCGCCTCAGAGCTGTAATATCCCCCTGCAAGCTTAGGCCTATCTTGAGGAGGTCCTCTCTTGCGAGCACCTCGGCCAGGGGATCGGGAAGCCCTACCCTATTGAGACGTACTAGGAACCACTCCTCGTCGGTAGCGATTTGCAGCAGAGACACCTCTGTACGCTTACCTGGTACAAAGGAGGGTTTAGTCTCGGTGTCTATCCCTATGGCGTCCCTATCTCTGAGGGCTCGCACCAGTTTGTTGATGGACGCTCCTCCCGTCTCAATCAGATGGATGGGCACAGGGCACTGCGCTTTGGGGAGGCTAGCAAGCGCCTCTGCGTCTATCGACTCGGGATAGGGGCAGGGCTGTAAATGGGGGTAGCTATGATTAGTCTTCGTCATCGTAGGGTGTCAGTAGAGCTTGGCTATCCTCCTGGTCGGGCGAGGACAAACGCAGGGCGATATGAATCTCATGTAGCGCTCGCAGAGCCGACAGGAGCGATGCGCCCCAGTACTCCTGCCAATAGAGCTGACAGCGCCCGATGGCTGCGGGCAGTGCGAGTTCGTTTTCTTCTCTTAGGATGCCGAGCAGGTTACCTAGATGCTGGTAGACATCAGCCAATTGCTCGCTCACAAAGGCCAGCACAGGGGTCTCACTCATCTGAAGGCTCTCCTGCGAGGTCGTCAGATAGCTGTCGTGCTCTACGAGGATGCTGGCGACACGCTCCCGTACGCGCTCATAGCTGAGCTCAGATACATACTCTTCGATATAGTCGAGCTCGGGGTCGTACATGTACTCGGGCAATGTGTGCATGAGGCTGTATATGCGGGGGAGCGTCACTAGGCATCCCCGTACGAAGGCTCGCTGCTCTGCCCCCTGCTCCATCAAGCTAGCATACTCGACGCCTACGCTGGCGAGCTGTATTAGCTCTGGCGTATATAGCGGATTGCTCATTGGGTTCGTTGTATTCATCTCCCACAAAGGTAAAACCTTTCGAGGCGTCCACCAAGCACACGCGGTGTCCTCCACCTAGCTCATCCGTGGGAGGACACCGCGTGTATATCCGAGGGGCGTAGCCTAGCGTCTAGACTGGCTAGGTTTCGGCGAAGCAAAGAGCTCTCGCTCAAGCTCTGGACGCCCTATCTTGCGCAGGGCTCGAGCAATCTTGACGCGGTGGGCGGGCTGGTACCAAAAGAAGAACTGATGCTGAGCCGTCTTCTCCTGATCACTGATCGCGGTAAAGACCGGTTGCATCGTATAGGGATGTATCCCCGTGTAGTATATCTCTGTGGCCAGGGTCATCGGAGTAGGCGTGAAGTCTTGTATCTGCTCTAGGCGGAAGCCCAGTCGCTTGGTCTCGATAGCAAGCTCGGCCATATCCTCTTCGGTACAACCTGGGTGGCTACTGATGAAGTAGGGAATAAGCTGTTGGTTGAGCCCCTCGGAGCGATTGACCTCTTCAAAAAAGCGCTTAAACTCATAGAAGAGCTTGAAGGATGGCTTCCTCATCAAATACAATACCCGATCGCTGGTGTGCTCGGGAGCGACTTTGAGACGCCCCGATACATGGCGAGCCACTAGATCACGGGCATAGATGAGGGCACTCTCGCGGAGCGCCTTGTCGGAATACTTAGCGAGCAATAGGTCATAGCGTATCCCGCTAGAGACGAAGCTCTTCTTGACCTTGGGGTGGGCGTCGATCTTCCTTAATAGCCTCGTCAATGGGGCATGGTCGGCGTGAAGGTTGGGGCATATCACAGGGTGCACACAACTGGGGCGACGACACATACCACAGACCTCTAGGTCCTTACCTTTCATCGCATACATATTGGCCGAGGGGCCTCCGACGTCGCTCAGATAGCCCTTGAAGTCGTCCATACGAGTGATGGCATCGACCTCTCGAAGTATTGAGGCCTCACTGCGACTGGCTACAAATTTGCCTTGGTGAGCGCTGATGGTACAGAACGCACAGCCCCCGAAGCAGCCTCGGTGCATATTGACCGAATGCTTGATCATCTCATAGGCCGCTAGCTTCTTGCCTCGGTAGCGTGGATGTGGCAAACGTGTATAGGGAAAATCAAAGCTAGCGTCGATCTCCTGCGAGGTCATCGGGGGGAATGGGGGATTGACGACAACCACCCGAGAGCCCACAGCCTGCAAGATCCTGCTGGCGTGCATCATATTGCTCTGCGTCTCGATATGCTTGAAGTTGGCCGCCTGCTTGCGCTTGTCCCTCAGGCACTCTTCGTGCCCAAAGAGGACGACATCGCCTGGCCTGCTCTCTAGGTCTGCTCGGTCTGACAAATAGACGGTCTGGGGAATGTCTCTGAGGCTATGAAAGTCTTCGCCCGCGAGCAATCGCTCGACAATCGCCCGAAGCGGTTGCTCTCCCATGCCATAGATCAATAGATCGGCCTTACTCTCCACTAGCATACTGGGCTTGAGCGAATTGCTCCAGTAGTCGTAATGCGTCAGCCTACGCAAGCTCGCCTCTATACCGCCCAGCACGATAGGGACATCGGGATAGCAACGACGGATGCACTCGGTATAGACGATCGACGGATAGTCGGGACGCATATCGTTGCGTCCATCGGGCGTATAGGCGTCCTCTTGCCGAATGCGCTTGCGAGCCGTATAGCGATTGACCATCGAGTCCATGACGCCTGCCGACACGCCAAAAAAGAGGCGTGGTTTCCCGAGCTTGCGGAAGTCTCTAAGGTCATCGCGCCAATTGGGCTGAGGCACGATGGCCACCCTCAGGCCAAGGCTCTCGAGCAGGCGCCCCACGACAGCGTTGCCAAAGCTAGGATGATCGACATACGCATCCCCGGAGAAGAGGATAACGTCTAGTTCGTCCCAGCCTCGAGCCTGGACCTCTTTGAGCGATATGGGTAGCCACTCGGGGCGATTACTCTTAGTCGTATTCATTATATATCAGGTGCATATGATTCGCCCTCGTAGACTGAGAGAGGCGAGCTAGGGGTAAGGGAGTTATCTCCCTATCGCAACTAGCTCTATACCCCTAAGGCTATCAAAGGGCATAAGAGCCGTACCTAGTCTTGGCACGGCTCTTATGAACGGGTGTGGAGATGCGGGGGGTCGAACCCCGGTCCAAACACGGAAGTCATCAGCTTTCTACATGTTTAGCTTTCCTTGCGATTGTCGGCTCGTGGCTACGGCGAAAGCGACCATTCCACTTGCTTATCCCCCATTATATCACTGCTCCCCAGAGGGCATCAGGAGCGTGAGCCTCGATACTCCGGCACCACCATATCAGCTCGCCTCAAGGCGTGGGCTAGCTGGGTGATGTCTTGTCGCGCGCAAATGGGCGCTGCGATTAAGCGTCAGTCTACTGTACTTCGACTACGCAGCAAGAGCGTAACGATTTTCGCCAACTAAAAAGATCGATGTCCGAGATTAAAGTGCTGGCCACCCACGCACTACATGCTTACCAACCACCTCTACGCGCTGTCAAAGCCAAATTCATCCCCATTGGTCGATGGCACAAAGGTACTACTATCCCCCAAGATACACAAGTCCGTCGTCCGTAGGATATCCGCATCCTATACCCCCGAAGGCTATGCAGTGCGCGCTCCCCTACTCCCCATCGCCTCGGCGCCCCCTCGGCCTCTCCTCAAAGGGTCCCTACAACGTCCTCCGAATAGCTCCGCCTTAGACCGCCGGAGGGCTCTAGGTTAGAGCCCTTGAGGGCTTTACCTTAGAGCGCCTTGGGGCTCTAACTTAGAGCGTCTCGGGGCTTCAACTTAGAGCCCTCCAGCGCTCCAAGGTAGAGGGGAGATGACGACACGTTGGAGGGGGAGGAGGCTATGGGGCTTTCTTGCTATCTTTGTGGCTGTATCAATAGATTAGTAGACAAGTAGCATATCATCATTATGAGTAGCCATATCCCATCCCCATGCTATGTGCTAGAGGAGCAACTCCTAAGGCGCAACCTAGAGCTGATCCGCTCTGTGGCCGAGCGTGCGGATGTAGAGATCATCCTCGCATTCAAGGCTTATGCCCTATGGAAGACCTTCCCTATATTTCGTGAATATATCTCTACCACCACAGCCAGTTCGCTCTATGAGGCTCGGCTAGGGTTTGAGGAGATGGGGGCACGGGTACATACATTCAGCCCAGGATATACGCTGGAGGAGTTTCCCAAGATGCAAGAGCTTAGTAGCCATATCTCCTTCAACTCACTCAGCCAGCTGGAGCGTATGCGCCCCCTGATGCACCAGGGCGAGCAGGTGAGCTATGGCCTACGTATCAATCCCGAGTACTCGGTCGTTGAGACCGACCTCTACAACCCCTGCGCCCCAGGCTCACGCTTTGGGGTAACGGCTGACGAACTAGGGGCTCAGCTCCCCGAGGGAGTGGAGGGGCTACACGTACACTTCCTATGCGA
Organism: Porphyromonas sp.; assembly: GCA_041839075.1. Taxonomy (GTDB): domain Bacteria; phylum Bacteroidota; class Bacteroidia; order Bacteroidales; family Porphyromonadaceae; genus Porphyromonas. The sequence goes on along the minus strand of JBGYQR010000244.1, from coordinate 3,439 downwards.
AGGTCGCTCTCAGCACCTAGAGGAGGCGATGCAGGTGATCGAGACGCGCTTTGCTGGGCCTCTATCCCAAGCCAGGTGGATCAACTTCGGTGGCGGACACCTGATGACCCACAAGGAGTATGATACCGAGCACCTTATCGCGGTGCTCCGAGCCTTCAAGCAGCGCCATCCCCATCTCGATATTATCCTCGAGCCCGGTAGCGCCTTCGGGTGGCAGACGGGATTTTTGGAGACAACGATCATCGATATTGTTACGCACCACGGCATCAGTACAGCCATCGTCGATGCTTCGTTTACCTGCCACATGCCCGACTGCCTGGAGATGCCCTACCAGCCAGCTATTCGCGGAGCCATCACGAGCGAAGGGCATCGCCCCAACAGGCACAGCTACCGCATCGGAGGGAATAGCTGTCTGAGTGGCGACTTCATTGGCTACTGGGAGTTTGACGCGCCACTGGAGATCGGGCAACGCCTTATCTTTGAGGATATGCTACACTATACAACCGTCAAGACGACGATGTTTAATGGCATCGCTCACCCCTCCATCGCCCTATTGAGGCAGGACGGAACCCTTGAGATACTCAGGCAGTATAGCTACGAGGACTACAAACACCGAATGGACTAATCAAAGAGACCTACAATGGGACTATTTAGTTTCTTTTCTAAGAAAAAAGAGGAAAGCAAAGAGCAGCTCGACCAGAGCCTAGGCAAAAGCAAAGAGAGTGTCTTCTCTAAAATATCCCGAGCCATCGCAGGCAAGAGCAAGGTCGATGACGACGTCCTCGATGACCTGGAGAGCGTACTCATTAGCTCCGATGTTGGGGTAGAGACCACGCTCAAGATCATTAGGCGTATCGAGGAGCGTGTAGCTAGAGACAAATACGTTACGACGTCAGAGCTCACCAGCATCCTACGCTCAGAGATTGCGTCTCTGCTTACGGAGAATGGGGTGGTCGATGGAGACAACTTCACCACCCCTGAGACAGCCAAGCCATACGTCATCATGGTCGTGGGCGTCAATGGCGTAGGCAAGACGACGACCATCGGCAAGCTGGCTCATCAGTTCACAAAGAGTGGGCACAAGGTCGTGCTGGGAGCTGCCGACACATTCCGTGCTGCGGCTATCGACCAGCTACAAATATGGGCAGAGCGTACGGGCGTTCCCCTAGTCAAGCAGAAGATGAACGCCGACCCTGCCTCGGTCGCTTTCGACACCCTCAAATCGGCCGTTAGCCAAGAGGCAGACGTCGTCATCATAGATACGGCGGGAAGGCTACACAACAAGGTCGGGCTGATGAACGAGCTGAGCAAGATCAAGCGCGTCATGCAAAAGGTCGTACCCGATGCACCCCACGAGGTACTGCTCGTGCTGGATGGCTCGACGGGACAAAACGCCTTCGAGCAGGCCAAGCAATTCACTGCCGCCACAGAGGTCAATGCCCTAGCCATCACCAAGCTCGATGGCACAGCCAAGGGAGGGGTGGTGATAGGGATCTCTGACCAGTTTAAGATACCCGTCAAATACATCGGTCTAGGAGAGGGTATCGAGGACCTACAACTATTTCGCAAGAGGGAGTTTGTAGACTCGCTCTTCGGAGAATAAGACAGATCAACAACAAGACAAGTTTGTGAGAAAGAATAGAGTAGATATGATCACGCTCGGCTGTTCCAAGAACCTCATGGACAGCGAGCACCTCATCCGCCAGTTCCTAGCCAACGGCTACACCGTCCATCACAATGCTGATGATGTAGATGGCGAGATTGTAGTCATCAACACCTGTGGCTTCATAGCCGACGCTCAGCAGGAGTCTATCAACATGATCCTGGAGATCGTTGAGAGCAAGAAGCGGGGCAAGGTAGGGCAGGTATTCGTCATGGGGTGCTTGACCGAGAGGTTTATGGAAGAGCTCAAGGCAGAGATCCCCGAGGTGGACGGGTACTATGGTAAGTTTAACTGGAAGAAGCTCATCAGCGATCTAGGTAAGGCCTACTACAACGACCCCATGGGAGGCAATCGTAGCCTCACTACCCCACCCCACTATGCCTACCTAAAGATCAGTGAGGGATGCGATCGTACCTGCTCCTACTGTGCCATCCCTCTGATCACGGGCAAGCATGTATCGCGCCCTATGGAGGAGATCATCCAAGAGGCTCGGACACTCGCAGGCTCGGGCGTGAGGGAGCTCCTACTCATCGCCCAAGACCTCACCTACTACGGCCTAGATAGGTACAAGGAGCATCGCCTACCTCAGCTCGTCGAGGAGCTCTCACAGATAGAGGGACTAGACTGGATACGCCTGCACTATGCCTATCCCAACGCCTTCCCCAAGGACCTCCTGCGTGTCATGCGAGAGCGTCCCAACGTATGCGCCTACCTCGACATAGCCCTCCAGCATATCAGCGACCCTATGCTCCGCAAGATGCGCAGAGCTACCAGCAAGGCCGAGACGCTAGCGCTACTCAAGGAGATACGCCAAGAGGTGCCTGGCATACACCTACGCACGACCTTGATGGTGGGGCATCCAGGAGAGACAGAGGCCGACTTTGAGGAGCTACTCGACTTTGTACGCGAGGTGCGCTTTGACCGCCTGGGTGCTTTCGTCTACTCCCACGAAGAGGGGACCTACTCCCACAAGCATTACGAGGATGACGTCCCCCTAGAGGTCAAGAGCCAGAGGATGGACCGCTTGATGGAGGTACAAGAGGGTATCATCTCGGAGCTCAATCAGAGCAAGATAGGCCAGCGCCTAAGGGTTATCATCGATCGCCAAGAGGGCGAATACTACATCGGACGCACGGAGTACGACTCGCCCGAGGTCGATCAGGAGGTGCTCATCAAGGGTATTGGGCTCAGGCTGGGGCAGTTCTATGAGGTGGAGATCACCAGCGCTGAGATCTTCGACCTATATGGACGCGTCATCGCTCCCCTTTAGTACCTACCCATATCACTTCACTTGACTAGCAGGCAATGAAAGGTATCATCCTAGCAGGTGGCTCAGGGACCAGGCTCTACCCCATCACCAAGGGCGTTAGCAAGCAACTGCTCCCCATCTACGACAAGCCCATGGTCTACTATCCACTCTCGGTACTGATGCTGGCTGGCATCAGGGAGATACTCGTTATCTCCACACCACAAGACCTACCAGCCTTCCAGCGACTGCTCGGAGATGGGAGCGACTATGGCCTCACCCTGCAATACGCCGAGCAACCATCGCCCGATGGATTGGCTCAGGCCTTTATCATCGGGCGCGAGTTTATCGGTAGCGACGATGTGTGCCTGGTGCTCGGGGACAATATCTTCTTCGGGATGGGCTTCTCGGCCATGCTCGAAGAGGCGGTGTCTCGCACTAGCCAAGAGCGACTAGCCACCATCTTTGGCTACTGGGTCAGCAACCCCGAGCGCTATGGCGTAGCGGAGATAGATGCCCAGGGGCGATGC
>JBGYQR010000243.1:0-2933 GCA_041839075.1 Porphyromonas sp. | reverse complement strand
GGAGGGCTGTACCTAGAGGTCAAGCAAGACCTACCCCGCCTAGGCGATAGTATCACCACGGGGCAGTGGCGCCTCAAGATCATGGAGCTAGAGCGCTTTCGCATCATCTCGATACAGATGACTAAGCTCTAGAGGTAAGGGAGCCAAGCACGTCTCTCTACAAGAGACAAAAGCCCAAGGGGCATCGCACACGCTAGAGCGTTAGTGCGATGCCCCTTAGGCTTAGGAGAGAGGAAACTCTCCTGATAGATTAGTTGGAGTAGAGGTCGCTGATAGACTCGTGGTTGATCACGCGCTTGATGGCCTCAGAAAACATCTCCGCCACCGAGAGTACCTTAACCTTGCTACAAGGCTTACGCAAGGGTATCGAGTCGGTGAAGATCATCTCGGTCAGCGAAGAGGCCTCGATACGCTCTGTGGCAGGGTCGCTCATCACAGCGTGGCTGGCGATAGCTCTAACGCTACGAGCTCCATTTTCGAGCATAAGGTCGGCGGCCTTGGTAATCGTCCCTGCCGTATCTACGATGTCATCGACGAGGATAACGTCCTTGCCCTCTACATCACCAATGATACGCATCTCGCCAACCTCGTTGGCCTTGTTGCGATGCTTGTGACAGATCACCATAGGGATGCCGAGAAACTTGGCGTAGCTATTGGCACGCTTAGTACCCCCCACGTCAGGAGTAGCCATCACAGCATTGTCCAGGTCCATCGTCTTGCGGATGTAATCGACAAAGACCGAAGAGGCATACAGGTGGTCCACTGGCACATCAAAGAAGCCCTGTATCTGATCGGCATGTAGATCCATAGTGATCAGACGAGAGATACCAGCCGTGCAGAGCATATCGGCGATGAGCTTAGAGCCGATAGAGACACGAGGCTTGTCCTTGCGGTCTTGCCTTGCCCAGCCAAAGTAAGGCACAACGGCAGCGATATAGTGCGCCGAGGCACGCTTGGCTGCATCAATCATCAGGAGTAGCTCCATGATGTTGTCGGACGAAGGGTAGGTAGACTGCACGAGGAATACATCCTTGCCACGGATGCTATCCTTGTAATAGACGGAGAACTCGCCATCGGCGAAGTGCTCACACTCCATATCGCCAAGCTCACATCCTAGGCCTTTGGCAATCTGCTCTGCTAGATGATACGACGCCGATCCTGCGAAGATGGCGAAGTTGTTGGGGTTTGCATTCATTGTTCGTAAACGACTATCCTTGATTGAGACGAGACAAAAGTAAGGCATTTTATCCTAGTCCCCAAGAAAAAAGACGCCTCCACAAGTATAGGTCTTGTGGAGGCGTCTCTTCTTAGAGGCTGACGATACCGCTGAAGCCCATAAAGGCCATAGCTAGTATCCCTGCTGAGATTAGGGCGATGGGAATACCACGCATCGCCTTGGGCAATTCGGTGCGCTCGAGCTGCTCTCGCATACCAGCAAAGACGACCAAGGCTAGCGTAAAGCCAATAGCCGTAGAGATGGCATAGACGATACTCTCTAGGAGGTTAAACTCCTTTTGGATCACCATAATAGCTACCCCCAGCACACAGCAGTTGGTCGTGATCAAGGGGAGGAAAACCCCGAGAGCTTGATACAGTGGAGGCGACACCTTCTTGAGGATGATCTCTACCATCTGCACCAAGGCCGCTATGACGAGGATAAACGATATTGTCTGCATGTAGACAATATCAAACGGCACCAGGACAAACGTCTGGATCAGGAAGGTGAAGATCGTTGCTATCGTCAAGACGAAGGTAACAGCAGCGCCCATACCGATGGAGGTATCCACCTTCTTGGACACCCCGAGAAAAGGGCATATCCCCAGGAACTGAGAGAGGACGACGTTATTGACAAAGACCGCCGCGACGAATATGACAAAATACTGCTCCATAAGACATTCAGCTAGAGGGGGAGAGACTATTTATTCTTGAGCGTATTGACGATGGCCACCAAGTAGCCCAGCACAATGAATGCTCCTGGAGCTAGGATGAAGAGCAGTGAGCCATACTCCTCGGGAAAGAGAGAGACAGCACCAAAAAACTTGCCCGTACCCAACAGCTCACGCACAAGCCCCAGCAGTGTCAAAGAGAGCGTAAAGCCCAAGCCTATACCAACGCCGTCGAGGGCAGAGTGCAATACACCAAACTTAGCTGCTACGGCCTCGGCGCGTCCCAGCACAATACAGTTTACCACGATCAGAGGGATGAAGAGCCCTAAGCTAGCATACAGCCCAGGCATGTAGGCCTGCATCAGCATCTGCACGACGGTAACAAAGCCAGCAATCACGACAATGTAGCTGGGGATACGTACCGCATCGGGGATCAGCCCCTTGATCAACGAGATAACGCTATTGGCACAGATCAACACAAACGTGGTGGCTAGCCCCATCGCTAGCCCATTGGCTGCTGAGCTCGTAGTGGCCAGCGTAGGGCACATACCGAGTAGGAGGACGAAGGTCGGATTCTCGGTAACAATACCATTGCGGATAATATCTAGTGGTTTCATTGCCTTGATGACGTTACTGTTGAGAAATATGCTGAGAGGCCTGGTAGCCACGATTGATCGCGTCTAGGAAAGCCCGGCTACTGATAGTCGCTGCTGTGATGGCGTCCACACGACCTCCATCCTGTACGACTTTGAGCGGAGCCTCGCTAGAGAGGTCTACACCGCGTACATCTTTGATAAGGCCAGCCGAGCTGCCTGCTGAGCGAAACCACTCGGGTATCTTGGAGCCCAGGCCAGGAGTCTCGGCTATCTCAAGAACTGAAAAATCGACGAGCTTACCACTGAGGTCCATCCCCATCATAATGGAGATAAGGCCACTAAAGCCAGCCTTGGTATAGGTCTCGATAGCATAGCCGACAAGCTGTTCGCCCTGGCGAGCAGGGTAAATGGTCAGCGAGTCTGTCTCGCCAGGCAATAAGACCTTGAAGCG
>JBGYQR010000242.1:0-5585 GCA_041839075.1 Porphyromonas sp. | reverse complement strand
TCGTACCACAGGTGGAGCCCCTCTCGGCGTGTACGCTCCTCCCATTTGCCAGCGTGGGGGAAGACACGCTCTAGGCTCTCGGCCTGGATGCGCTCCAGGAAGCCTTCGGCCTCTAGGTCTGCGCTACGCAATGCCCCCTCGGAGCGAAGGGCCTTCTCGATACGTTCACCTAGGGGACGGGCGAAGCGCACACGGATCACATCCGTCATCGTATAGCGCGTGTCCTGCGTATAGGCTGGTGCCCCTTGCTCTATGGCGGGCTTGTCGATATGAGGCTCCGTGAGCTCCATATCCTCTTGTCTACACCCCACAAGGAGGAGTGAGCCCAGGGCCAGTGATGCGATTATACTATATCTATTCATAGGATCTTATTGTGGTGAGTATTCGTAGGTAATCGTAACGAAGGGGTTGAGTGCCGACGACGAGGGGATGATGAGCCTAACGTTGCAGAGCGTGCTACGCGCCTTGTTGAGCAACCTATGAGAGCCGTCTCGCTCGGTGCCGTAGTACTCGAAGCCTGCCGTCTTGGCCAAGGCGACAAACTCCTCGGTCAGGTGGTAGGTGCCGTCGATGCTCCAAAAGACCTTCTCTACATACTCCTCTGTGTCGGGCAGTACGTGCATGACCCGTACCAGCGGAGCCGTGTCTTGCTCGTTGAGCTTGATCGTATAGCTTGTCGAGGTAAAGGGTCTAGTCGCACCACTCGCTGGGTAGTACATGACCCGGCGTGTACCGGCTACGTTGTCTACCGTACCATCCTGAGACGAGGTTTCGCCCTGGTGAGCTGTCTCCCACTCGTGCACACGTGCCTTGGTGTAGGTCTGCCAGTCGTTGTTTGCGACCATACCCAACGGGAAGGTGTCAAACGTAGGTTGCCTCTTGGTCTGCTCGGGCTTGTAGACAAAGCGGAGGAATATCTCCGACGAACTCGCCACAGAGCCAAAAGAAACCACGGCGCGCTTCTTGGGGTTAATGAGCATCACGGGCCCAGCATCCTCGTAGCCCTCCTCTGTGAGCCAGCCAAGGATGGCGTCTTGCTCGCTTATAAACGTGGAGGCGGAGGCATAGACGTAGCCCTCGGTCATAACGTCGTTTTTGATCACATACTCGACCCTAGTAAACAGGGGACTTATGGTGCGAAACTTGAGTCTATCGGTGTTGCTCCACGTCGCCCCCGGACGCTCGAGGAGCGTGCTCTTGCGAGCGGTCTCGGCAGCCTCTAGCTCTGCCATCGTAGCGCCAAAGCGCAAGATGGGCTCGAGGAAATAGAGCTGTCCGTCCTGCGTGATGGTCACGACCACCGACCCGCCACCTACGCGGTCTTGGATCAGTAGGTTGGCCGTTCGCTTCTGACGGCTCACCGCCTCAGGGATGGTGACGACGACCACTTTCTTACGGGGGTTAGCCACTGCTGTGAGCCAGTCCTCCGAGAGCACGACATCCCAGTCTTGGCTCTCGGATACGACGGGTATGGTGATGACGCCACCCCATTGCGTAGCCGAGACTTCCTGGGTCTCTACCGAGATGCTGGACCCTCCCTCTCCAGGGGCTAGAGCCTGCTGGCTAACCTCCAGCTTGCGCACGAGGTTACCTGCCGTGATGCCCACTGTGGTATGGCGCATGTTGCCCGTCGTGTTGGGGTCAGCACTGAGACGAAGCCCCTTGTCTGTCCGCGTGATATGTAGCCATGTCGCTCCGCTGATGTATGACCAATCGGCCGTATAGCTCTGTACCCCGACTTCTGCTGGGGAGGAGCTAGAGCCTGGGAGCGTTATCTCGCTCTCTGAGAGGATGAGCTGCCCCTCTGAAGCCTCCAAGTCAGTCTGCGAGCAACTCCCTAGTCCGATCACCACGAGCGAGAGGACGAGGAAGCTCCAAAGTATCTGTGTTATAGTCTTCATACTTCTTGCTTTGTCGTTAATATGCCTTGAAGCTGATTACCACGGCAACGCCTCCGCTACCATAGGGGTCTGTACGCTGTACCTCGACCACCATATCGATGCGCTTCTCGGCGTTGCGATAGGTTTCCTCGAGATAGGTCGCATAGGCATCGCGGGCGTGGTACTTGAAGCCCTCACGATGGAGCATCTCTCTGAAGGCTGCGTTGAGATAGACCAGCGAGCTCCCCAGGTAGATATAGCGCCCAATGTTGCCATCGGCGTAGGTCAGCAGGGAGAGCTTGCCTGCGGTAAACTTGTAGTCGTAGACAAACGGCTTGGGCAGACCTGCCTTGGTGTGGCGATAGACCTTGCGACTAGCGGAGGATAGCTTCTCGTCTGCCACCCCACCGAGGCTCAGCTGATAGGCCTCGATCTCCTCTGGGGTGCTACTGCCTAGCGTTACCGATGCCAGGGGGAAGTGGTCTGTCGTGGGGTTGTTGTTGGGATCTACGGGGTAGTAGGTATAGCGCACAAAGGGCTCTGCCGCCTCTAGGATGACCTCGGCCTCGGTGCGTAGCTCTTCGTTCCAGTAGACGTGATGCCCCTTGTCCTCAAACTTGCGGGCCACTAGGTACTCGGCAAACTCGGTGTACTCCGCCCCCTCGAGGATAGCTGGGCTCTGGAGCATAGCCTTACAAAAGAGATACTCGCCCGTGCGGTTAAAGACATAGTCCAGGCGTGGGAAGGCGGGGCTGATGGTGGCAAACTTATACACCTTCTCAAACGCCCAGGAGCTCGAGGGCTTGCCTACAAGCGTGTGGCGACGGGCGACCTCTTGCCCCTCGACTAGGTCTATCGTCTGCCCCTTGCTCAGGATGGGCAGTAGCCAGTAGCGGATGCCCTCTTGCTGTACCTCGATGGTCTTGGGCTCGGCACCTTCGCTCGGGCGTACGACGATGGTCGCGGTACGCTTCCTGCGCTCGGTGTGCTCAGAGACGAGCACGATGAGCTGCTGCTCTCGGGTGTCTCGCTCTAGCTTGAGCCACTCGGCATCGGTCGTGGCTACCCAGGTGTCGCCATTGCTGTCTATGTCGATGCGTAGCTCACCGCCCCACTGATCGACTGCTCGAGGCGTGAGGCCTAGGTTTACCGAGGCTGTACCGCTCTGTTGCTCGACCTCTACACGACGGCTAAGGCCTCCTGCTAGCACCTGCACCGATGTACGACGGGTGGCCATCGAGGTGTTGGGCTGAGCCTTGAGGATGAGCTGCTTGTCGCCCTTGGAGACCTCTAGCCAGGCGTCTTGGGCGATGGCGCTCCAGTCGGCTCTGTTGCTAGAGACAGCTAGCGAGACCTCTGTCCCGTCGGCGGGGATCATGACTTTGCTGTCGCTATGCGCCACCTGCAAGGTTGGCGCCTCGGCCTCGACGACCTCTCTCTGGCACGAATGGCCTAGTAGGCACGCGAGGGCGAGGGTACATATTGCTTTTGTATTCATGGTCTTCGTCCTTATAGAGGTGATTGATGTACGCGTTCGCTCATGAGGCTGGATAGGTCAGCTTGCTTGGCCGACACCGCGGCGGGCGCATTGACGGGCCATATATTCAGACGTAGCAACATACGAGGCCCTAGGGTCGCTGCCCTCATCATGACGTTGATGCCCTCGGTGGCATTGCGATAGAGGTAGCCACGGCTCGCGGGGTTAAACAGCACGTAGCTATAGCCCTTGCGCTCCATCAGGGCGTTCCACTCTCGGGTGGGGTACGAGATCTTACCGAATAGATAGGCCCCCCGAGTATAGTCGCTGTAGAAGTGGATGGACTCTTCGTAGACCCCCGTCTTGGCATCGACAAAGTAGCCACGCGCATAGTACGGATCGGGGACGAAGTAGAAGCGGAGCCCAGGAGAGCTAAACTCCTCATCGTGATGCCCCCCATGTTGCGCCTCCCAGGCGTTGATGGCCTCTACCTTGTCCTTGCCAAACTCGACCATCCCGGGCGAGAAGTCGGCCAGGGTCTCCTGGGCGTGGGCTTGCTCGTGGATGGGGTATAGGTAGACGATGCCACGCTTGACGTTGCTCGTCGTCTGAGTATAGATATAGAGCTGTACCTTTTGCTCGGTGTGTCTGTACTCGATGAGCCCCGTGGTCTTGTCGGCTGGGCTGATACGTGTGTAGCCCTCCTCGAGGAGGAATGCCAAGAAGTCGTCGCTATACACCAGTGTGGGGTCTTCGCTGATGAGGGTAGTGGCATAGAGGAAGTCCGCCCCATAGTCCATAAACTCGTAGCGTATCGTGCCAAAGGCGGCGCTGGGGCTTGTGAACGTGTAGTAGGGGATGGTGGGGCTAACGTTGGAGGCAGGTACTCCCGTAGGCTTACTGCCTCGCTTGAGCTCTAGGGCTTCGACATCGGTGTAGTTTTGCCCCCATAGGTTATAGGGGAGTAGGAAGTGCAGGAGACCTTTTTGGCGTACCTCGATGGTGGCCTTGGCCTTGCCAGCGGTGATCTCTATACGGCCTGTACGCGACCTCGTAGTCTCGTTGGCGGTGGCTCTGAGTACCAACTCTCCTACGTGTGGGCGAGCGAAGACCTCTAGCCAGTCGTCGGTGGTAGAGGCGCTCCAGGTTTCCTCGGGAATCTTGATGACCAGGCGCATCTCTCCGCCCTCTTTGTCGAGCGAGACCCTGGGGTTGTCTTGTGTGCCATTGCCTAGGTCTAGGGCGATGGTGGTCTGCCCAGCTTGCTCGATCTGCAAGGTGCGCGTTAGTCCCCCAGCAGTGACGACTACGGTAGCCCTGCGGGGCGAGAGACTAGGGTTCTCCTTGGCGGTCAATAGCAGGTCGTTGCCTGCTGGCTGGGCTGTGAGCCAGTCTCTGTTGGAGACGGCGAGCCATTCGGGTTGATTGGTCTCTACGCCGATGGCGAGCTCGGTAGCCTGGTAGGCTAGCTGGAGCTGTGGCTCCGAGGCCAGCTGGAGCGTCGGGTCGTCGAGCTTGTCCTTTTGGCAGGCAGCTATCAGCCCCAAGAGACCAAGTAGGCTGACGATAAGTAATGCTTTTTTCATTGTTGTCTCTAAGCGTGAGTAACTTGATGATGACGGATTAGGGCTACTAGGCCTAGACAGGCCAGGTGTAGCAGGCACTCATACGAGTGGGGAGGGGAGAGGAATAGCTTTTCTTGTTTCTAAATGGTGGTCAGTGGGGTTGCGAGATTTATTTGATATAACGATTGGTATGCGCGTAGTTTCAATAACAGAGGCAAATATAAGTATCATAAGTAAAACTACAAACGTCTCCCCTGGAGAGGTCTCGTGTGGTATATAGGGGGATAAAACATAAATGCACACGTATGCAATACCTGGATAGCAACAAATCTCTATCCTACCTGTTTGTTCCTACTTATATGTAGTCTAGATCCCTTTGGGAGCAACATCACGGCGCCCTCAAAAATTTATGCCTCTCTGCCCTCGTCGCGGTCTCCCCTAGGGGAGGGGGAGCCCCCTATCCTCCGCCTTGACTACACCCCCTCAAACGCTCTAACCTAAAGCCCTTCGGGGCTCTAACCTAAAGCCCTCAGACGCTCTAACCTAACGCGAATTCGACGTAAGAGAATGGCACAATGATTTGTTAATTAGTGTGTTATAACTCTTAGAGAAGGCGTCTCCTCGGCATCCCTATTGCTCTCAGATAGCTTTTTGACCACCTTT
>JBGYQR010000241.1:0-5103 GCA_041839075.1 Porphyromonas sp. | reverse complement strand
GCGTCAATGTCCTTGAGGCTGGGTAGGGCGCCCTCGAGCAGGGCACGCGCCTTCTCTGGCGTCCCTTGCTTGTATAGCCCCACGGCGGCATAGAGGTAGTAGGTCCAGTCGGTATGGATGTGCTGGATGGCTTGTAGCGACAGCTCCGTGATGAGTGCCTCGTCCTCGAGACTAAGGGCATCACCGATCAGGCTGCGCCATACCTCGGGATTGTCGGGGGCGGTCTGCATCAGAGGGCGTAGGGTCTCGATGGCCTTGTGATACTGTCCCTGGAGCCTAAGCACCTGGGCATAGGTAAAGAGTGGCGCTAGCTCCCCGGGGTAGAGGGCGATGAGCCGCTCAAAGGAGGCATTCAGGTGCGAGGGGAAACCCTCTTCGGTACGCTGCCGGGCGAAGTAGCGGTACCAGTACTCGACCTTCTTGTCCACCGGTACGCTCTCGTCCTCAAGCAACTCGCCCATCAGCTGGGAGATGTCCTGCCCCGTACGAGCATACATCTCGTAGAGGATGCGTAGCTCGCGCACTCCCTCGGTGGCATAGCCCATCTCTTGGAGGCGATTGATATAGGGGAGACTCTCTGAGGCTTTGTCGTTGTCGAGTAGATACTGCACCAGGCGAGCGGTAGCCTGCGTCTCGTCGGGGAAGACCTCAGCAATGTGCTTGAGTTCCTCAGCCGCCTTGTTCTTGTCGCCCGTAGCCTCCCATAGGGCGACCTTAATCTCCCCGAGACGGGCATACTCATTGTACTCGTTGGTATGCTCACCTTGCTGACGCGTACAGAGGTCTATGGCCTTGACAAACTCGCCCGAGCGGTAGTAGATGGTACTGAGGAGTTGCCAGATGCGTTCGCTCTCGGGGCGTCGCTCTAGCCACTCTTCCAGCAGGTCAATAGCCGTTTGCTTACTCCCCCGAGCGGCGTATAGCAGGGCTAGGCTCTCGAGGTAGCTTTGGTTGGTCGTATCGCTCTCGTAGGCACGAGCGAGCAGGTCGAGCGAGCGCTGCCCCTCGTCCTTGCTAGCATAGAGACGTCCCAGAGCGTAGGCGATGTCGCCATCCTTGGGGTCTAGCCTGTGGGCATAGCCCAGCAGTGTCTCGGCCTCTCCCTCATTGCCCAGGACGGCCTCTACAACCCCTCGGTAATAGTACTGAGCAGCCTTGAGGCGATCCTGGTCGCTCAGAGGACGCACCTCCCCCACCGCTCGCTGAGTGCTGTCTGTCTGCCCTCTGAGCGAAGTGCTCCACAGTAGCCCGAGGGCCAGGAGCTGATATATTAGTCTCATCAATATCGCTTTTGCTTAACGGAGCCTCTGCCCCCTTCCTTGTCAGCAGAGGCTATTCCCCTACCAGCTATCTTGTTATAACGCTAGGGCCTTGGGATTTAGTCTACCCCCCTCTCGCCTGGGCTTCCCTAGGCTCATAGGCAGGGCAGGGCGGTCAAGACTCCTAGGGCTAGGATAGACAAAGGTAATCATTCCGCTACGCATCCTACACATACGTCTACGTGGCTTGGCTCGAGCGGTCTCAGCGCCTCGAGCATCGCCGTGGCGGTAGCCCCCGAGGTCAGGATGTCATCGACGATCAACAGGCGCCGGCCTCTGAGCTCCTCGCTCCGCTTGGGATCCAGGGCAAAAGCGCTCTGAGCATTGCCGTACCTATCCCACTTGCTCAGGCCACTCTGCACTCCAGGCAAGGTAGCGCGCACCAGATGGCGCTCACTGGCTCGTCCGCCTAGCCTCCGCCCTAGAGCCTGCGCCAGGAGATAGGCTTGGTTGTACCCTCGCTGTCTCAGGCGCTCGGCCGTCGTCGGCACGGCTAGCAAATAGTCGTAGCGCCCAGGGAGCTCGGGGTAGAGCTCAAGCAGGAGGTCTGCTAGCAACTCTGCCAGCTCTATACGCCCCTGGTGTTTGTAGCGACGTATCAGCAGTTGGGCATTCCCCCCTTTGTGATACCCCAAGGCCGCATATAAATGGCCGAAGTACTCTACGGATTCAAGGCGCTCGTGGGCTCTAATGGCCTCGGCATTGTATATCGGTAGGCGCGTGAGGCATACCAGGCAAATGCTCCGCTCAGAGGCATCTAGGGGGCATGAGCACAGCGGACAATGGCGGGGATAGACGAGGTGGCGCAAGGCGTGGACAAGGCGTCGAAGCATAGGCGAAATAAACTAAGGGTGTGCGATGAGCGAAAGTAAACATTCTCTCCCTAAGAAAAAAGGGGGGCGCCCCATAGGGGGAGAATACTCCCCTCCAGGACGCCCCCAAATAGACCGCCAAAGGGCTTTACCTTAGAGCCCCCTGGCGCTCTAGGTTAGAGCCCTTGAGGGCTTTAGGTTAGAGCGCCTCAGGGGTCTAACCTAGAGCGTTTGAGAGGTCTAACCTAAGGGGCAACGACCGGCATAGGTTATCCCGAAAAATTTAGCGAACGAAGGCGCCCCCTAGAACCATACAGCACCGCCCGAGAGCGCCTCTTTGGCGCTCTCGGGCGGTGCTACGATGACGACCCCAATGAGAAGAGTGGGCGGGCAGAGAAACACCCCCTCCTCCCTAGCGAGGAGGCTGATGGGCGCGGGCTCTAGTATGTATCGCCACCAGGGAAGGGCAAGACCACACCCCCTGGGGGCGACTAGAGTATGGCCTCAATAGCCCCCGAGGCTCAGCGCCTAAGCACCTCCGACAGATAGCGCCCCGTCCAACTCTCGGGAGCTTGAGCGACCTGCTCGGGCGTACCCTCTGCCACGATACGGCCACCTCCAGCGCCTCCCTCGGGACCTAGATCGATGACCCAGTCGGCACTCTTGATGACCTCTAGGTTGTGCTCCACCACGACGACGCTATGACCATTGTCCACCAGGGCATTGAAGGCCTTAAGCAGCGTCTTGATGTCGTCGAGATGAAGCCCCGTAGTCGGTTCGTCAAAGATGAAAAGCGTAGGCTGTCGGCGCCCCAGGCCAAGGTAATAGGCGAGCTTGACACGCTGATTTTCCCCGCCCGAGAGGGTAGAGCTCGATTGCCCCAGCTTGATATACCCCAGCCCGACCGTCTCGAGCGGGCGCAGGCGATCAATAATAGCCTGGCAGGTCTTGTGCCTAGGAGCATGGGGCGTAAAAAACTCGATGGCCTCCCCGACGCTCATCTCTAGGAGCTGGTGGATATTGACGCCCTCAAACTCGACCTCTAGCACTTCCTTGCGATAGCGCTTGCCCTGGCACTCCTCACACAGGAGCTGTATGTCGGCCATGAACTGCATCTCTACCGTCGTGAAGCCCTCGCCCTTGCAGGTCTCACAGCGCCCCCCCTCTTTGTTGATGCTAAAGTGCTGAGACTTGTACCCCATCTGCTGAGACAGCGGTAGGCTACCATAGAGCTGGCGCACTTCGTCGAAGGCCTTGACGTAGGTGGCGGGGTTGGAGCGCGAGCTACGGGCGATGTTATTTTGATCGACATACTCCACCTGGTAGATCCCCTCGGGGAGATACATGCTCTTGCAGGCGACGCCCTCGAGATCTTCGCCAGCTATCAGACGCTGAGCCCCTTGGTAGAATATATCTCTGATGAGCGTACTCTTGCCCGAACCACTCACACCCGAGACAACCGCGAGGCATCCCAGGGGCATATTGAGATCGACCCCCTTGAGGTTGTGGCGCCAGGCTCCCTGTAGCGAGGCAAACGCCTTGGGCTGGCGCCTAGTGGTGGGGACGGCGATAACCTCTCGCCCCGTCAGATAGGCGGCTGTCAGCCCAGGGGTGTCGGCCGTGATGGCCTCGGTAGGGCCTGCATAGACGACTTCTCCCCCGAAGCGCCCCGCCCGAGGGCCAATATCAATGATATAGTCGCTCCCGCGCATCATCTCCTCGTCGTGCTCGACGACGACAACCGTATTGCCCAGGTCTCTCAGCCCCTGGACGACACGCACCAGCCGAGCCGTGTCGCGCTGGTGTAGCCCGATGCTGGGTTCGTCCAGGACATAGAGCGACCCCACGAGGCTACTACCCAGCTGAGAGGCGAGGGTAACGCGCTGGCTCTCTCCCCCAGAGAGGGTATTGGAGTGGCGGTCGAGGGTGAGGTAGCTGAGCCCTACATCTAGGAGGAAGTTGAGCCTACTGCGTATCTCCTCAAGTAGGCGCCTAGAGATATGCGCCTCGGTAGGCGTGAGCTCGAGGTGGTCAAAGAAGTCCTTAGCCTCGTCGAGCGTCATCCGCACCACCTCGTAGATAGTCTTGCCCCCCACCTGTACGCACAGGGCGTCTTGGGTGAGCCTACCTCCGCCACAGCTGGAGCATACGGCACGCCCTCGGAAATGCGATAGGCGTACGCGGTTTTGCACCTTATATATGTCTCGCTCAAGTACGGCGAAGTAGGCGTCTATACCGATGAGCTCCTCGGTACCCTCCCAGGTAAAGGGCACTCCCTGCCAGAGCATCCGCTTGTGCTCGGGGGAGAGCTCGTTGTAGGGGCGATGGACGGGGAAGCCCAACGGGGCGGCCGCCTCAATGAAGTAGCGCTTCCACTCTTTGCCCACAGCGCCCCGCCAGCAGGCGGCGCAGTCCTCATAGAGCGAGAGCGTAGGATCGGGGATTACTTTGTGTGGGTCGATGCCTAGCACCTCGCCGTATCCCTCGCACTGAGGGCAAGCCCCCAGGGGGTTGTTGAAGCTAAAGAGCTCGGGCGTCGGCTCGAGAAACACACGCCCATCGGCCTCGAAGACATTGCTAAAGGTAGCCTGCTGTCGCTCTCCATCGGGCGTATCGATGACGACTAGGCAGGCTCCCGCCCCGTCGTAAAACGCCTGCTCGCAGCTCTCCCCCATACGAGCCTCTATATCCATCCCCTCGGCGATGGCGACGCGATCGAGCAGGAGGTATAGCCCCTCGGCGGAGGGAAGCTGACCCGAGGCTAGGCAGTCCTCGATCATCTCTACGACACCATCCCGCCACAAGCGCTGGTAGCCCTGCTGGACCTGCACCTCTAGGTGCTCGGCTAGACTACGCCCCTGAGGCAGAGAGAGGGGGACGAGCAGATAGACCCTCGAGCCTACCTCAGCGCCCTTGATAAAGCCAAGGACATCTGCCACCGTATGCTTACGTACCTCCACCCCACTCACAGG
>JBGYQR010000240.1:0-5861 GCA_041839075.1 Porphyromonas sp. | reverse complement strand
GGTAGAGAGCTCCATCGGACAGCGAACGCCCTTGGGGATATACACAAACGAGCCATCGGAGAAGACGGCAGAGTTTAGAGCCGCAAAGAAGTTGTCCTTGACAGGAACCACCGTGCCGAGGTACTTGCGCACGAGGTCGGGGTAATCCTTGACTGCCTCGCTGAAGGAGCAAAAGATAATGCCCTTCTCTGCCAGAGTTTCTTTGAAGGTCGTCTTGACCGACACCGAGTCCATCACTGCATCCACGGCCATACCGCTCAGGATCTTCTGTTCATGCAGAGGTACACCGAGCTTCTCGAAGGTTTTGAGGAGCTCAGGATCGACCTCATCAAGACTCTTGGGACCCTGCTTCTTTTTGGGTGCCGCGTAGTAGATGATGTCCTGGTAGTCAATGGGAGGGATCTTAAGCTGAGCCCAGTCTGGCATGGGCATAGCCTGCCACTGCCGGAAGGCCTCTAAGCGGTAGTCGAGTAGCCACTGAGGTTCTTCCTTTTTGGACGAGATCAGGCGCACGGTTTCTTCGCTTAGTCCCTTGCCGATTGTCTCCGTCTCTATGTCTGTCGTAAAGCCGTATTTATATTCACCAGATGTTACCTCATCTAGGATTTGATCGTTGTCTGCCATCTAAGTTGTCTAAATCGTATATACTATACTCCTGTCTATAAACCGACAATAATGCTTGTTTGTTCGCCCCTATTCTTATACTCCCTAATCATAGGCCATACTTCTTCATCTTGGCATACAGGGTTGGGCGGGTGATCCCCAGCTCTTCGGCGGAGGCTGAGATATTGTACCCCGAGCGCTCGAGGCTCTGAGCGATGAGCCTGCGCTCCATGGCCTCTAGGGTAATAGGAGTGGTGGGCTCTGCCCACGAAGAGTTCTGAGGACGCACATGGTCTATCCCTAGGTCTTCGGGCAGGAGCACTGAGTGCTGAGCCAAGATGACCGCTTTCTCTATCGTGTGGCGTAGCTCGCGGATATTACCTGGCCAGCTGTGACGCATCAGTTTGCCTAAGGCCTCGGGGCTAAGGCCATCGAGATGCTTGCCATAGCGCTCGGCACTCTGCCTCATAAACAGCTGCGCCAGGTCCTCGATGTCTTCGGGACGCTCGCGCAGGGCTGGCAAATGGATATGGATGGTATTGATGCGGTACAAGAGGTCTTCTCTGAAGCGCCCATCACGCACCATATCAAATATATGTCCGTTGGTCGCTGAGATCAATCTAACGTCTATGGGCGTCGGGGTATTGTCCCCCACCCTAGTTACCTCTCGGCGCTCGAGAGCCACGAGTAGTTTGGCCTGCAAAGCAGGAGCTAGGTTGCCTATCTCATCGAGGAAGAGGGTGCTACCGCTAGCACAAGCCAGCTTGCCCAGGCGGTCACTCTTGGCATCGGTAAATGCTCCCTTGACGTGCCCGAATAGTTCGCTCTCAAACAGGCTCTCAGTAATAGCACCCATATCGACCGTTACCATCGGACGGCTCTGGCGCAGAGAGAGGCTGTGGGCATAGGTAGCTATGACCTCCTTGCCCGTGCCGTTCTCGCCCGTGATGAGGAGGTTGGCATCGGTGGGAGCAACCCGACGAACCAAGTCCAGCACACGAGCCATCGCCTCTGAGCGCCCCCAGGAGACCTCGCATGCTGTGGCGCTAGGGCTATGTGCCTCTCGAGCGACCTGCGTGTCTGAGCCCTGGCGCATGGCCTGCCTCAGACACGAGAGCAAGGTCTCGTTGTCCCAAGGCTTGGTGATGAAGTCGGCCGCCCCGCGCCTCATAGCCTCGACAGCTAGCTCCACGTCGGCATAGGCGGTGAAGAGCACCACGGGGAGGTCGGGATAGGCACGCTTGACCTCCGAGAGCCAATAGAGCCCTTCGTTGCCCGTGTTGAGACTAGAGCGAAAGTTCATGTCTAGCAGGAGGACATCGGGCGACTGCTCTCGGAGTGTCGAGAGCAATACCTCGGGGCTGTCGATAAGGGTGCACTGCTCAAACGAACGTCCGAGCAGTATCCCCAGTGCGCTAAGCACGTGCCTGTTGTCGTCAAGCACTACGATGCGTCCTTGCTTCATCCCTGATCCAGTATTCTCTACAATTGCACACAAAGATACGCATCTCTAGAGACCTTCGCATGGTCTCCTGGCCATGCACACCTACTCTGACTCCTCCAGCCTCTAGTTAAACGCCACTAGGGGCATACCCACCGAATAGTGGATATGCCCCTAGTGATACACCGGAGCTCGCCTAAGGCGAGTGATGATGGCTGGAGCTAGTACACTGAGGATACGTCTTCCAAGCCTGGCCTCTATGCTGGTACAGCTAGCACCGCACCATGTAGAGCCACGCTTACAGCAGGCGTTGCGAACGCTGGATGAACTTCGCCAGTGCCTCTCCCGTCAGGAGGCCACTACCCAAAAGGGCGAGGTCCACAAGCTGTCCCACCAGGTCGCTCTCCTTGCCATAGCCACGTAGGGCGGTGTTGATCTGCCCCTCAAGCTCAGCCTGGCTGTATTGTAGGGCTTCGAGAGCCTCCTTGTCCGAGGCGGGTATCTCATCACCCTTCTTACCCTCCTGAGCCTTACGTGCCGTCTCTACCTCAGCCGTCTTGCTCTCGAGCTGTGAGCGCACTTCTGCGAGAGAGGCCTCAAGGCTAGCACCCTCCTCCTGGAGGATACGACGCACGAGGGCGTGGTCAGCATTGAGCACGACGTTGAAGCTCTCTGGCAACTCGCCGTAAAACGCCATACCTGGCTGCATACGAGCCATCTCCTGCATACGGCGCATCCACTCGCCCTGGGTGATCAGCACGGCGTCGGCATTAGCTCCGAGAGCCTCGATGCTGACCTGGAAGGTGCGCTTGTCCATCTCGGGCAGGCGACCATTGAAGATCTGCACCAGTCGTCCCTGCTCTCCTTCGGTGAGCTGTACCTGGGCTGCCTCACCCTTGACGATCAGGCGCTCGATAGAGTTCGAGTCTACACGCACCAGGCGTACCTTGTCGAGCTTCTGCTCCAGCTGACCAATGGCATGTACATCCAGGGGCCCGTCCATGAGTAGCACGGAGTAGCCCTTGGCCGTGGCTCGCTCGATATGGCTATATAGGAGCTCCTTGTTGTCGGCGTATAGGAGTACGAGGTTGCCGTCCTTGTCGGTCTGCTCACCTTCGGTCAGCGTGCGGTACTCCTCGATGGTAAAGCGCTTGCCCTCAATATCCGTCAGGAGCACAAACTTGTGCGCTCGGTCGTAAAACTTCTCATCGCTGAGCATCCCATACTGGACAAACACCTTGAGGCTATCCCACTTCTCCTCAAAGAGGCTGCGCTCGTTGCGGAAGAGTTCGTCCAGACGATCCGCCACCTTCTTGGTGATGTGGTTGCTGATCTTCTTGACCTGAGCGTCGCTCTGGAGGTACGAGCGCGATACGTTTAGAGGAATGTCGGGCGAGTCGATGACCCCGTGTAGCAGTGTGAGGTACTCGGGCACGATGTCTTCGACCTCTTCGGTGACGAAGACCTGGTTGCAGTAGAGCTGTATCTTGTGGCGCTGCAGCTCGATTTGGTTCTTGATCTTGGGGAAGTAGAGGATACCGGTGAGGTTGAATGGGTAGTCTACATTGAGATGGATCCAAAAGAGAGGCTCCTCCATCACGCCTGGATAGAGCTGACGATAAAACGCCTTGTAGTCCTCGTCTGTCAGTTCGCTAGGCTTCTTGGTCCAGGCGGGATGGGTGTCGTTGATCTGATTGTCGGCCTCGGTGTCTTGCATCTTGCCGTCTTTCCACTCCTGCTTCTTACCAAAGATAACGGGGATGGTGAGGAACTTGCAATACTTACCCAGCAGCTCCTCGATGCGTGCACGCTCAAGAAACTCGGCGCTCTCCTGGTCGATGTGTAGGACTATATCCGTACCACGCTCCGAGCGCTCGGTCTCCTCGAGGGTGTACTCAGGTGAGCCGTCGCAGCTCCACTTGACGGCTACGGCTCCATCGCGGTAGCTCTTAGTAATGATGTCCACACGGCTAGAGACCATGAAGGACGAGTAAAAACCTAGACCAAAGTGCCCTATGATGGCGAGCTTGTCGTCCTTGTACTTGTCGAGAAACTCCTCAGCACCCGAGAAGGCAATCTGATTGATATACTTATCGACCTCCTCGGCCGTCATACCTATACCTCGGTCGCTTACCGTCAGCGTACCTGCCTCCTTGTCGAGGGTAATACGTACCTCCAGCTCGCCGAGCTCGCCAGCGAACTCGCCCCGACTAGAGAGGGCACGGAGCTTCTGACTGGCATCTACCGCATTGCTCACGAGCTCGCGCAAGAAGATGTCGTGCTCGCTGTAAAGAAACTTCTTGATGACGGGGAAGATGTTCTCACTCGTTACCCCTATTTTTCCTACTTTGCTCATATATGTATGGTGTGGTTTGATTGTTTACTATCCCCCCTATGAGCAAAGCTAATGCCAATCCCCGGCTCTGACACTATGTCAGAGCCGGGGATTGGCATTACGAGGGGCGAAGGTCCTGTTTACTTAGCGAGACAGGCTCTGAGGGCTTGGTTGATGTTTTGATAATTAAATCGGAAGCCCGTCGAGAGGAGCTTGTCCACAGAGGCCGGACGGCTATACAGCAGGCGCTCGCTCATCTCGCCCATAGCCGTACGCACCAGGAGGCCAGAGAGGGGCACACGCAGATGATCTCGGCCATAGAGGCTCGAGAGGGCGTACATCAGCTGGCTGTTGGTCACAGGCGCTGGAGCAGAGGCGTTGTACACCCCGACCATATCGGTATCGCGGATGGCCTGCTCGTAGATACGACAGAGATCTTGCTGGTGCACCCAATTGACGGCCTGCTCGCCAGAGCCCAGTGGGGTATTGAGACCAAAGCGTACAGGGGCGATTAGGTTGGGCAGTACCCCAGCATAGGGGTCGAGGATAACCCCATTGCGCAAGACCACGCTACGCACTCCAAGCTTGTCGCTGGCATATTGCGCCTGCTCCTCCAGGAGGGCGAACGTCTGTGCGATGAAGCTCTGCCCCGCGAGCTCCGACTCGTGGGTAGGCTCCCCGACGAGCTTGTGGTCGTAGTAGCTGAGGGACGAACCAAAGATGAAGGTATGCACCTTGTGCTCGGTCTTGCTTAGCGCGTTGATCAGCACACGAGCCGAACGTACACGGCTGCGGATGATCTCACGCTTGCGCTTGAGCGTCCAGCGCTCCATGTCCAGGCGCGCTCCAGCTAGGTGGATGACGATATCGGCCTCTTTGAGCGGATGCTCGGCAACTATCGATTGGTCTATGTCCCAGTAGAATGTCTCGTCGCACATATCCATCCCACCACTTACATCTCTAGTAAGCCATAGGATGCGGTAACCCTTGCCTCGGAGATACTCGGTCAAGCGACGCCCCAATAGGGTACGCCCTCCAGTGATCAGGACGGTCTGTTTTTTGCTATTTGTATCCATATCCTCTAAGTGGTCGATGAATGCTGTTTGGGTGGTTGATGTTTATTCCTTGCATAAAGGTAACACTTTATCCCATATCCTCAATCCGCCTCTCGAGTGGAGAGAGCTATACAATTAACATACAGCGATATAGAGAGCCAGCTTAAGCCAACCTGACGCACCACCCTAAAGCCATCAAGGGCTCTAACCTAAAGCGCCGAAGGGCTCTAAGTTAGAGCCCTTCGGCGCTTTAGGTTAGAGCCCTTTGGGGGTTCAACTTAGAGCCCTTGGGAGGGGTGAGCAATAGCCCCTGAGGCCAGGCGACCAGGTGACGATGGGGCTACGCCCTACTGGGCCAATCTGCCCCTTGGAGAACCGCCCCGCCTGATTAGAAAGAGATCTTGTCGAGGATGCCGGTGAGGTAGGC
>JBGYQR010000239.1:0-4345 GCA_041839075.1 Porphyromonas sp. | reverse complement strand
GGGATGATGTTGCCAGCGGCAGCGCGACCACCACGCCAGTCCTTGGCTGATGGGCCGTCTACCGTCTTCTGAGTAGCCGTCGTAGCGTGTACCGTCGTCATCAGACCATCCACGATACCGAACTTGTCGTGCAGCACCTTAGCGATAGGGGCAAGACAGTTGGTGGTGCAAGAGGCGTTTGACACGAACTGGGTACCCTTGACATACTTGTCTTCGTTTACACCGCATACAAACATGGGGGTGTCGTCCTTGCTAGGAGCAGACATCACCACATACTTAGCGCCAGCATCGATATGGCCCTGAGCCTTGCTCTTCTCGAGGAAGAGACCCGTAGACTCTACTACGTACTCGGCACCGATAGCGTCCCACTTGAGGTCAGCTGGGTTGCGCTCAGCCGTTACGCGGATCACGTTGCCATTGACCACCAGGTTACCATCCTTGACTTCGATGGTGCCCTTGAATTGGCCGTGCATCGTGTCATACTTGAGCATGTATGCCATATACTCTACATCGAGCAGGTCGTTGATACCTACGATCTGGATGTCATTGCGCTCTTGGGCGGCACGGAATACGAAGCGACCGATACGGCCGAACCCGTTGATACCTACTTTGATCATTGCTTTGTTTCTAACTTGTTATGTTGATTACTAAATCTTTTGTCTTAGTGCACATTGTCCTCTGGGGAGGAACTTTGCACAAAGTTAATAAAATTCCTTACTATAATATGCTTTCCCGGTGGAGAAGATTTGCTTTAGGCAAACAAGGCAAGGCAACGGACATCTCACCTTGGGGGGTGAGGATGTCTGCTGCCTTAGCCTATCTCTATGTGATGTGGCCAGTCGGAGGCCTCTCTTACTTACGTTTTAGGATCTCTCCGCCACGGCGCAGAGCTTCCATATTCATAGGTATGAGCTTGTGATGGCGCTCGGGTAGAGACTTTTGTAGCCCCTTCTCGATACTGTTGGTAGAGATCACACCACGAGCAGACAGCAGAGCTCCGAGGATGAGCATGTTGAATACCTTGGGGTTACCCATGCGGGTCGCCTCGTCGGTGGCATCTACCTCGTAGATCTCGATACCCTCGATCTTGGGCACATTGTGAATGCCGTTGCTGTCGTAGATCAAGACGCCTCCGGGCTTGACGTGCGAGGCAAACTTGTCCAGTGATGGCTGGTTGAGCGCTACTACGATGTCGTAGTCATTGACCACAGGAGAGCTTACAGAGTCGTCGCTGACGATCACGGTAACGTTGGACGTACCACCGCGTTGCTCTGGCCCGTATGAGGGCATCCAGCTTACTTCCTTGTCCTCCATCAGACCTGAGTAGGCGAGTATCTTACCCATAGAGAGCACACCCTGGCCACCGAAGCCTGCGATAATGATTTCGTATGTCATACTAGTTATGTATTTACTTGATGGGGATGAAAGGTTACTACGCTATCTATCCTTGAGGTCTCCGAGAGGATATTGGTTAAACATATGCTCGGCCATCCAAGTGTTGGCATCGGCAGGGCTCATCTTCCAACCGGAGTTACAGGTCGATACGATCTCCACCACGCTGGTACCCTTGCGAGCCATAGCGTTGGCAAAGGCCTTCTCGAGGGCTTTCTTGGCCTTGCGGATAGCAGCAGGCGTGTGCACGGCCTGGCGCGTTACGTAGCATGTACCCTCTACGACAGCCAGGAGGTCGCTGATCTTGAGTGGGTAGCCGTTCATCTCGACATTACGCCCATCGGGAGAGGTTGCTGTCTTCATCCCTGGTAGGGTCGTAGGAGCCATCTGTCCCCCCGTCATACCATAGATACCGTTGTTGATGAAGATGATCACGATGTTTTCCCCGCGGTTGCAGGCGTGTATCGTCTCGGCCGTACCGATAGCGGCAAGGTCTCCGTCGCCCTGGTAGGTGAATACCATGTGCTCGGGGTTGAGGCGCTTGATGGCAGTGGCTACGGCAGGAGCACGTCCGTGGGCGGCTTCTTGCCAGTCTACGTCTATGTACTTGTAGGCAAACACGGCACAGCCTACGGGGGCTACACCTATGGTCTTGTCTTCGATCCCCATTTCCTGAACGATCTCTGCTACCAGCTTATGTACCACGCCGTGGCTACAACCAGGGCAGTAGTGCATATTGACGTCGTTCATCAACTCGGGCTTCTTATATACCAGGTTCTCTGGCTTGATGATTGTCTTAATATCCATCGGTCTTACTTTTTGTTCACGAAAAAGCGGTAGAGGTAAAAGGCGATGCGCACCACTATGGCGGCAATCCCCAGGACAACGAATGACTGAGGGTACTCGTCCCTCCAAACGAAGTAGCTAATAACGCTCGTAACGGCTAGCATGTAGAATACGAGCGTGAGGATGGCCTCGGTGCCGAAGTGTGGGATACGTCCCTTGTTACCTGAGCTCATAGTACCTCTTGTCGTGCGTGGTTACAGATTGAATACCTTCTTGAGGTTGGCTAGTACTTCAGAGGGAGAGAAGAGCATACCACCGAGACGACCATAGTGCTCTACGGGTACCTTGCCATTGACGGCTAGGCGCACATCCTCGACCATCTGCCCAGCGTTGAGCTCAGGCACGAGGAAGCCCTTGACACGCTCAGCGAGCTCTGCGATAGGCTTGGAGGGGAAGGGCCACAGGGTGATGGGGCGTAGTAGGCCGAGCTTGATACCCTCGGCGCGTGCTAGGTCTACCGTCTTTTGGCAGATACGGCTAGAGGAGCCGAAGGCCACGAGGATGTAGTCTGCGTCGTCGGTCTTGATGGCTTCGTAGCGTACCTCGTTTTCCTCGATGAGCTTAAACTTGGCCTGGAAGCGCTCGTTGTTGTGCTCCATCACAGAGCTCTCGAGCTCTAGCGAGGTGATGATATTAGGCTCGCGCTTGTCCTTGCGACCCGTTGTCGCCCAGGGGCACTCTTGTCTAATCTGCTCGTCGGTGCGACGCTCCATCTGCTCAGGTAGGCGTACCTTCTCCATCATCTGCCCGATGATACCATCGGTGAGGATGATGGCGGGGTTGCGGTACTTGAACGCCAGCTCGTAGCCAAGGCCTACGAAGTCTGCCATCTCCTGTACAGAGTTGGGCGCCAGGGTGATAAGGCGATAGTCGCCATGTCCCCCCCCCTTGACAGTCTGGAAGTAGTCTGCCTGGCTGGGCTGGATGGTGCCGAGGCCGGGCCCCCCACGCATAACGTTTACTAGTAGACAAGGTAGCTCAGCGCCGGCGATATAGCTGATACCCTCTTGCTTGAGGCTCATACCGGGGCTAGAGGACGAGGTCATCACGCGCTTGCCACAGCCTGCGCCTCCGTATACCATATTGATAGCGGCTACTTCACTCTCGGCCTGCAGCACGACCATGCCTGACGTGGTCCAAGGGCGTAGCTCCATAAGGGTCTCGAGTACTTCGCTCTGTGGGGTAATGGGGTATCCGAAGTATCCGTCCGTCCCGAAGCGAATAGCTGCGTGGGCAATGGCTTCATTGCCCTTCATTAGCTTAATTTCTTCTGCCATAGTTGTAGTGAATTGATAAATGCGATACTAGCCCTACCCAAGCGTCTTGTGGGGTGGGCTAGGAGACGAAGCTTATAGTTTAACCTTATAAACGGTGATACACCCGTCGGGGCAAACCATACCACAGCTTGCGCAGCCTATGCAATCGTCTTCGTTCTTCAGGCGAGCATAGTGGTAGCTCTTGTCGTTCACTTCTGTCGGATGCAACTCCAGTACCTTGGTTGGGCAAGATACCACACATAGGCTGCAGCCTTTACATCTCTGCGTGTTGACCACAATGGTCCCTCTTACTTTTGCCATCTTAATTTGTTTAAGGCTCCATCGATCGCCTCGGTAGCTTTTCGAGGATAATTGTTAGATAACCGTTTAATTTTAAATGATAGAGCTCCACTAGGTTGAGGCAAGATTACTCAGGCTTAGCCCAGCGAGCGCTCCAAATTCCGAACCAAATGTAATGCCTTTTTTTGATATAACATACAACCCCAATGGGATATTCAATATCTTAATCTTTTCCATCCTCTCTTTGGTGTATATAAGCCTTTGGTCTCCCGCTGTTTCCTCATATTTCGTTGCTATCTTTTTGTAATTGATTGCCCCCTTTGGTTTGCCATAGAGCTATATGAGGGAGGGGGGTGGTCGTGTATTGTTTATGTCTATTTGCCTGCGCGCCGAGGGGCTGGGTATCTAAACTTTTGTGGACGATGGGAGGGGCGGGCGCATGATCTTGGGCGAAGCAGTCTCTCCCTAGAGGCGGGTCTCCCGAAGCCTTCCCGAGGCCTTGAGATAGACCGCCTCGGGGCTCTAAGTTGGATCGCTTTGGGGCTCTAAGT
>JBGYQR010000238.1:0-3437 GCA_041839075.1 Porphyromonas sp. | reverse complement strand
TGTTGCCTCGAGGGGCGTTTTACTCCGACACCGGTGGGCGCTGGGTCTATGTGCTGAGCCCCGACCACCGACGCGCCCAACGACGCTCCATCACCATCGGGCGACAAAACCCTCGCTACTACGAGGTGCTCTCGGGGCTAGAGCCCGAGGAGGAGGTCATCACCTCGAGCTACGAGGGCTACGACCAGGCCGAGGTGCTTGAGATTGAGTAGAGCCCCCTAGCATGGCTACCTGCACTAGATACAATTGATTGAATAGATTACCCCCCACCGACATCCACCAACCCCTAAGCAAGCAACCACAATTATGATTAAGCTAGACAACATCACCAAGATCTTCCGTACCTCCGAGGTAGAGACCGTCGCTCTCGATGGCGTCTCTCTCGAGGTGAAGCAGGGCGAGTTCATCGCCATCATGGGGCCCTCGGGCTGTGGCAAATCGACCCTGCTCAATATCCTCGGCCTCCTAGACGGGGCGACCTCTGGGAGCTACCAGCTCTCGGGACACGAGGTCGCGGGGCTCTCCGAGCGGGAGCGTACCCGAGTGCGCAAGGGGCAGATCGGGTTTGTCTTCCAGAGCTTCAACCTCATCGACGAGATGACCGTGGCCGAAAACGTCGCCCTGCCCCTCGTCTACCAGGGCATCAGCGCCCAGGAGCGCAAGCAGCGCACGAGCGACGTGCTTGACCGCGTGGCCATCAGCCACCGAGCTGGGCATTTTCCTAGCCAGCTCTCGGGCGGGCAACAGCAGAGGGTGGCCATAGCTCGTGCTACGGTGACCAGGCCCCTATTGATACTCGCCGACGAGCCCACAGGCAACCTCGACTCGCGCAATGGTGCCGAGGTCATGGCGCTGCTCTCGGAGCTTAATAGCGAGGGCGCTACCATCATCATGGTCACCCACTCCGAGCGCGACGCCTCGTATGCCCACCGCACCATCCATCTGCTCGATGGTAAGATCACCGATCACCCCTCTAGCCACTAGACCATTATGCAAGAGATTAGATATGCCCTGCGCCGCTTTGCGCGCCATTGGGGGCTAGGCACCATCAAGGTCGTCACCCTGGGGATTGGTTTTGCCGTGAGCTTCATTATGCTGGCCAAGGTGGTCTATGAGCATTCGTTTGACCAGCATTTTGTTGATGTCAGCCATACCTACCGCTTGCGTAGCCTGGCCTTTCAAAACGGGGAGTCCCACGACTTCTCCTCTGTCTCGGGAGCCATCGCCCCGGGGATGCGCCGCGAGATACCACAGGTAGAGGCTGCGACGCGCTTCACGGGCTTTACGGGGGTGGACAACATACGCCTCGAGGGCGATCGTAGCGTGAGCTTCGATATGGCTCTGCTGGCCGATAGCCAGTTCTTTGACATCTTCGACCTCGAGGTGCTGGAGGGCGACCCTCACCGTGTCCTCAGCCAGCGGGGGCAGGCGATGATTAGCCGAAGCCTGGCCACTCGTATAGGGGGCGACGTCGTCGGTGTGCGCTTCGCCTTTCCCGACCATCCCGAGACGGAGCTCACCATCGGTGGCGTCTATGAGGATATTCCCCTCAACGCCTCGGAGCGTAGCGATATACTCGTGGCCATGCCGACTATCGGAGCCTTTACCTGGGATGGCTCAGACAACTGGATCGGCAACGACCGCTACACCGCCTATGTGCGCCTCAGCCAGGGTACCACCCCCGAGGACATCCGCCCCGCCATGCGCGAGATGCAAGAGAAGTATCAGAACCTCTCCAAGTTTCAGAAGGAAGGGATGGACATCGAGTACCCCCTCGTGCCGGCGCGGGACGTGCACCTCTCGGACGAGACCCTGCGCGCCTCGGTACGCCTCATCGGTATCATCGCTATCGTGGTGCTGGTGATGAGCTTGCTAAACTATATGCTCCTGCGTATCTCCTCGATCATCGGTAGCCTACGCGCGACTGCCATCATGAAGTGTATGGGTGCCGAGCGGTATCATATCCAGCGCACGATACTCATGGATACGCTATTGCACCTGGTGCTCGCCATAGGTGTCGGGGGACTTTTCGTCTTCTTTGCCCAGGAGCTGATGGGCGAGCTCCTCGACGTCCCCGTAGGGGTCTTGATCACGCCCAGTAGCCTCCTCGTGCTGGTGGTGATACTAGCCCTCTCGACCCTTATCATCAGCATCGGCCCTGGTCGGCTCATCGCCCGCACCTCGCCCATAGTAGCCATGGGGCTCCAGAGGCGCCGCAATCGTGGCTGGAAGCTCGCCCTGCTCTTCGTCGAGGCCATAGGCGCGACCTTCCTCGTCTGCACGGTGTACTTCGTAGACAAGCAATACGACTATTCTCTCGCGCAAGACCAGGGCTATCAGCCCCGCGGGCTCTACCTGCTTCAGACCAGCACCATCGACAGCGTGGGCGTCCGCCTCTCGCTCGAGCAGCTTCGCCAGATGCCTGAGGTCGAGGGCGTCTCGCTCAACTTTTGCATCCCCTACGAGAAGCAGAGCGGAGACAATATCTACCATCCCGATGGCGAGCGGGAGCTATTCAACATCACGGACTTCTTTTGGGCAGACGAGGCCTTTGTCCCTACGCTGGGGCTTAGGCTGATAGAGGGGAGCAACTTCACCCCTGGGCTCAACGATGGATCGGAGATGCTCATCAGCCAGTCCACCGCCGTGAGGCTAATGGCCGAGATGGGCTGGAGGGATGGCGTCATCGGCAAGCCTATTAGGGTAACCAGCCACAACCCCAACGCCACCATCGTCGGGGTGTATGAGGATGTGCGCTCGCGCCGAGTCAAGGATGCCATACCCGTACCTCAGATGTCGCTGGTGGCCTGTGGCGCTCAGCCTCGGTACAGCGAGGTGATGAGCGTGCGTATGCGCGACGAGAGCGCAGAGGCCCTCGAGCGTGTCGCCCAGGTCATCAACCGCCATAGTCGCTATGGTGATGTCAAGCTCCTCTCTGTCGAGGAAGAGCTCAGGGCGACCCACCGCGGTATTCGTCAGATGGGGTACTACACCCTCTTTGGCTCTATCCTGGCGCTGGTGATCTCGGCCATCGGTATCATTGGGTATAGCGAAGAGGAGGTAACCTCGCGCAGTAAGGAGCTCGCCATCCGCAAGGT
Source organism: Porphyromonas sp. (assembly GCA_041839075.1). Classification (GTDB taxonomy): domain Bacteria; phylum Bacteroidota; class Bacteroidia; order Bacteroidales; family Porphyromonadaceae; genus Porphyromonas. The sequence goes on along the minus strand of JBGYQR010000238.1, from coordinate 339 downwards.
CAATGGCGCTAGCCTCATGGACATTGTGCGCCTCTTTATCTTCGACTACCTCAAGGTTGCTTGTGCGGCTACGTTCTTGGCCTTTGTCCTCGCTCGTCGTGCTATCGGGGCATGGCAGGCGCAGTTCTCTGATCAGGTTCCCCTAGGGGAGGCGGAGCTGGGGCTGGTGGCGCTCGGGGTGCTACTTTTCTCCTGCGCTACGCTGGCGCTCTATTGCGCTTTTGCCTCTAGTCGAGCGCCTATCCGCTACCTGCGCGACCTTTAGGCTTGGGTGGCTGTGTCCCTTTAGAGCCGCTTAGCCCCGGCGTTAGTTCTCCCGCTGCGCTCCTTTCGGGTAGT
>JBGYQR010000237.1:0-8755 GCA_041839075.1 Porphyromonas sp. | reverse complement strand
TTTTGATGTTGGTATGCCCTAACATCTTCGACACGCTTTCGATAGGCACACCTTTAGAGAGCGACATCGATGCAAAGGTGTGGCGAGCCAAGTGGAAGGTCAAGTTTTTCTTGATGCCACAGAGGTCTGCAATCTCCTTGAGATAGGCATTCATCTTTTGATTGCTCAGAATAGGGAATAACTTGCCTTCGCGTGGAGAACTGTCGCGATACTTGGCGATAATACTCTTAGGAATATCTAGAAGAAGAACGTTGGTCGCAACGTTTGTCTTTTGTCGCTGTGTCATAATCCACTGCTTGTCGTCCATCGTTACGATATGCTCGGGCGTAAGATTGGCAACATCGATATACGCCAAGCCAGTGAAGCACGAAAAGATGAAGATGTCACGTACCAACTCGAGGCGTTGAAGCCCGAAGTCTTTATTCGCTATCTTGAAGATTTCCTCGTCTGTCAAGAAGCCACGATTCACTGGCTCCAAGTGAAAACGATGATTGATAAAGGGGTCGTGCATCAAGATGCCACGCTTTTGGGCATAGATGGTAATTGTTTTGAGCGTCTTCATCTTCTTGACCGTAGTGTTGTAGGAGCAACCTGCCACGGTACTGAGATACAACTCAAAGTCTTGTATTATGGCAGGTGTGAGTTCTGTCAGCCCAATATCCTTGCGAGCGTATCTGTGATTGAGGAACTCAAAGAAATGTCTGCGAAGCACGCTGTACTTTTGGAGGCTGTCTTTGCTGATGGTTTTCCCTACACGCTGCTTGATGTCGTCAATAAACGAGTCGAAGACAGGGAGGAACTCTGTGTACTCCTTGGACTTTCCGCAATAGAAGGTGCGGATTTTGTCCATAGAGAGCGATTCATCGTCTTCAAACTTTCGATAGATACTATTGAGGGTATGTGAAATCCCATCGAGTGCGGCGTTAGCCGTCAGCACCTCTGCTGTGCGACCTTTGAGTCGACTAGTGGTATTGTTCCAAAGTCCCTTGTCTACAAAAATCTTTGTAGAGCCAAAGTTAGCCATCTCCCCATTGAGAAAGACACGGAGCATTACGGGAGATTTTCCCTCTTTGTTCTCATAGTTCGAGCGTAGGTAGAAGGAGACCTTAAAATTCTGCTTCATAGGCATCGTTGTTTTTGTGTAGCAATACTACTACAAAGTTCTACATAATTGCTTGGTATAGAAAAATATTGATGCCGTCAATTTGGTATTCATCTTCCCGTCACTGCTACATTTTTTGACTGCCCTTGTTTTGTGTAGCAGTAAATGTAGCAGTACTTGACCGAAATATGACTATCAAAACATAGGGTTAAGCCGTCAGCAGATAGGCGTATACACAAAGAAAAATCGTTGTAAAACCTTGATTTACAACGATTATCTATATCCTGAAGGCTATTTTGAAGTGGGTTGTGAAACCCTTTTGAAACCTTCTGGCGGAGGGGGCGGGATTCGAACCCGCGAAACGCTTTTGGCGTTTACACACTTTCCAGGCGTGCCTCTTCAACCACTCGAGCACCTCTCCGTTGCGTCGGCAAAGATAGTCTTTTTATCTCTCGTAAGCAAAAGCTACTGCAGGCTACCAGAGCTCCCGTACTCAACGCTTCTGTTAAGTGCCTACGCCCAAAAGCTCGCCCCGCCACGTGTATGGATTGGTGTACACGAGATGGGGCGAGCTTCGATTAGTCCCTAGTTAATCAGACTAGTTGCGCTTGAAGAGGTAGATGGGAATAGAGCTAGGCACACCGCGTAGCGTTACATAAGGCCTTGGCACCGTCGAAGAAATCGTTACCGTATAGGTACCCACTTCGTCAATAGCCGTCGAAGAACGCATCGCCACAGCAACACCTACGTTAGCTGCTCCGCTAGGACCAGAGGCAAATCCATAGGCGGGGAGCTTAACGCTCGTTACCACACGCCCTTGGTTAGTCCAGAAATCGCTCTGCTCAACGTTAGAGAGGCTGATATTCTCACCGCCAATATACGTACTCTCTACCACAACTCCCTTTTCTGTCCCGACGGTATAGGGGCGATAGCGATAAGCTGTACGATAGCGATTGGACGCACTCTTGAGACGGATAGCATACAAGACATTGTTGCTACGACGTACGTAGTCTGCCTTGTACGACTGCACAGGGTTACTACCCACCTTGATACCCTCCTCGACCACATCATAGAGAGGAGCATCGGCTGCAATCTCATTCATCGCGACACCGCTAGAGTTGGTCTGAGGTGGGAAGATGGATCTAAGCTCCTCGGCTGTAGGGAGAGAGTAAGAACCTCCAGCCAATGCCTTGGGTGTCATAAACTCGACAATGTCTGTATAGGTAAAGCGTCCTACATTGGGGTTCGTCATCAGCTGGTCTGTCACAAAGCCATCCTTAGTGCTATTGAGCGCATAGGGATGTAGGTAGCTCAGGGGTGCCGTGTATGTTGGCACCGTACCACCCCATTCGCCATCGTACTCGGGAAGCTCACCCACCTCCATATTGTGCTGGCCATTGTACACCAGCGTCATGGGTACAGAACCCGTAGGCAAATACTGCGTCGTATAGAACGCCTTATACTTAGGGGCAGAGCTAGCTGTTGAGAACGAGAGGAATGCTGTCGTAGCTCCTGGAGAAGTTATCGTACGAGGAGCAGCCCAGATATACATCCAGGGGGAGTAGCCTGGCCCACTGGCCGTAGTACCGGGCACCTCTACACCATCGCTAGGAATAGTATAGCGGTAGGAGTCTTCGTTGTAGGGGCGGAAAAAAGGCTTGTTGTCGCGCTCCTGGTCGGGATAAAACTCCCCTGCATTGTTAGCATACCCCGCCGTGAAAGCCGTTGTCTGGAAAGTAATCTGCTTGAACTTAACAGCAGAGGCTGTCTCGTTCTTAATGCGCATACGCAGGATCGTCCCGAAGGGCTTGAGATAGAGCGTAGTCGGATTGACCGCCTCAGAACCCACCGTGATGGGTTGCCAGTCGGTGATGTAGGGGACAGCGAGCTTCAGCTTGTTGTCTGTCCCGGCATAGGCTACCTCATTAGAGTGCGTTATGACAATACCCTTCACTGGCATCTCCTCTGGCTTCTCTGTGAGGAACACCTCTCCATCGACTCCCTCCTCTCTCATCAAAAAAGCTGCGATCGTGTAGCTACCCGTCCCACTGATGGGAATGGTGATAGGACCCGAATAGGTGGCGTGGTTGCGACCCGCTGTCTTGGTGAACGTGAGATCTTGGATTGCAATAGCATCATTGCCTGTGCCTTGACGTACCACGACACGCAGGACAACATTCTTGTCGCTCATCTGGAGACCTGTCAGCGCACCAGAGTTATCGGTCTTCACTCCATAGGTGGCGCGAAGACCGGCGTCGTCTTGGCCTGCGGTCAGATTGATGTGGACAACCTTGGTCGTTGGTTGCTCCACCGGCTGGTTAGGCTCGGCGTCCTTGCTACAAGACGCCAAGGCAAGCAGCCCTAGGGCACTAGCCCAGAGTTTCGTTAGTTTCATTGCTTACGTTGTTGGGAAAATTGTGGTTAATAACTTGGGAAAACTGATTTACAGCCCCCACTCGTCGTGCTCTAGGGGGTCACCAAACTCAGCCTCTAGATCGCGCGTAGACAGGCGCGTCAGGAGGCTAGAGCGCACCGCGGGATAGAAACACTCGGCACGTGGGGGGATGTAGGGGAATTTGTTCATATCAATTATTGACTATCATTGCTCTAAGCGAAGAACTGGGAGCGCCACAGGCTCAAGGGCACAGAGCACACAAGGTACAGGGGCATACGGGTATACGGGTATAGAGACTCGGTCGGGGGAGGTAAGGGCATGTACCTGCCTAGGCCCAAGGGAGCACAAAGACGGGCAAAACGAAAAGCTCCGAGTTAGGCAAACCGCATACGGTTTGCCTAACTCGGAGCTGGAGAGAGAGGGGGTTAGGGGAGACTTTTTATATAGTGCAAGGCTTCCAGCCTTGCACTCCCCTAGGGGAGTTTTTTGGCTTGGCCTGTATTCGCACCACTACTCTCATCTTGACGGCAAAGGTAATACATTTCTTTTAACTTCATAATACATTCATTAGCGCCCGCTTCGCCCATTCCCCCACCCTACCACCACATACCATGCACCAACGCTCCCCCTCCTCCACCTCTCAGCAACCGCTCCACAAGCAGGATCTGAGAGGCTCCTATCTAGGGCTCTAACCTACCGCGCAAGAGAGACTTCATCTTATCCGAAACCTCAAGGGAATGGTTAAGCTCCCCCGCCACGATATGCGATAGCCGACCTACACAAAAACGCGGAGGATGATCGAGCGACAAGGGGAGCAAGACAAATCAAAAAGAAATCGTTTGGAGAGTTAAAATTATTTGCACTACCTTTGCACTTGACAAAACAGAAGTAAACTATTCTCAAGTGAATTTACAATTCTGCGACAGTCTCAGAGGCGGGACCGACAAGGAAGCCCATTGCCTGAACTTTTCAGGCCAGGCTTCGTTGTTGCTCAATAGAGCAACAACCCCGCATCTATTGAATAATTACCCCCCCCCCATCATACAGAATCTAACGAATTAGCCACACAAAGGCTAATTCTGCACTCATATCTAGGCGACATCCTCAAAAGGATGCCGCCTAGACCTGTTTATACCTAACCGTAATACAACATATGATATCCCCAAAATTACCCTACAAACCGCCTCTGGCGAGCCCATTCAAAATGCCTCTATATAACAACATACTCGCGTCGCTATCGATGCCTGCTGAGATAGAGGCCGATTTCGCCGATCTAGACGAGCACAACGAATGGGGGCTCTGATCTCCAACAGTAGTAATAACCACTTTAAGTAAGACAACAGCAATGAAACTAGCAAAATTATGGGCCAGCGCTTTGGCCATGCTGGCACTAGCCTCTTGTAGCAAGGAGGCTGACCTCACGCAACAGCAAGAGGAACCCAAGACCAAACAGGTCTACATCAATCTAACGGCTGGGCAGAACAGCAATGACCTACGCGTAACTTTTGGCCTAGACCCCAATGGAAAAACGACGGGGCTACAAATGAGCAACAAAAACGTCATCCTACGTGTAGCCGTACGACGTGCGAGCGGAGAGACCGTGGTCCAGGATTTGGAGTTTACCAAGACTCTTGACAGAAACTACGCTACGTACGCTGGGCAAATTAGTATCCCCAACACAGGAAGTGGGGCATACACGATCTCGGCAGTACTGATGTCCGAGAAAGATGGACGTACCTTCCTCATAGACATGGACTCCACCCCCGCATCCATGTATCCCAGCAAGGTTGGATACTCCGCTGTAGCCGTGACGAGCCCCATCGTGATCCCGACGGGTAATACGCTCGAGATAGGCATCCCCTACATCTCCAACTGGCAACCTATCTCGATCGCAGCCAACAATGTAGTAGAGCCTGTAACGCTCAACATGAAGCCTTATGGAACGGTGCTACGCATGCGCATCAAAAACGAAAGCGCCTCAGAGAGAGTATTCAAGAGAATCTTTCTCTCGACCAATGCCTTTGGCCCCAATGCGATATTCTTCCTTGACGAGGAGCGAGATGGCCACCCTTGGGACAACATCCCGGCCATTGACCAACTCGCCTTGGAGATCCCAGACGGAGGCGTCACAGTCCCTGGCACAAGTAACGGTACAGCCAACTACTCCAATTGGATGTACGTATGGGTAGCCCCCTACTCATTCCCTACACAAACGCCCAAGACGACAGGTTATGTAGCGACATCGATCGATGCTACGGCAACGCGATACAAGGCGTTCCATTCAACACAGGCCTTGATGGCAGGCGGTGTCCCAATGACGCTAGTATTCAACGAAAGCCATGCTGCTGGCTTTGACGATCTTGTAGAGAACCCATCAGAGTGGGGTACGACGACGAGCTATGTCTCTCCCCTTGAGAGCCTCTCGCTATACGCGCTCGACAAAACGGGTAATGCTTTCGTGACCGACTACAAGACCGACAACGCCAATATCGGCAAATTCACATTCGCTCAAGCACAAGCATTTGCAACACCTCGCAACATTGATGGAGCGATGTACTCCCTGCCTTCGAGAGAGGAGCTGCATAGCATCTTCCCCCCTGCCCTCAACTCGCTGGGAATGAATATGGCAAACTTCGCTTATAACACCCCATTCTATGACGCCCTAGAAGAGGACATCAAGATCGGAGACATTACGGCATCATTCAAGGCAGACTACTATCGTAAGTCTCCAACAACGCTGTATGGTATCCGCTTCAAGAGCACGGACAATCGTTTCCGTACAGCATTCCGATACAGCCTAAAAATAGAAGAAGGGCAACGTAGTCTCGTCATCGAGAGCACCCCAATAAGCACAGAGAGCATCACGCTGAGCGATATACAGAGCGATAGCTTCTGGACAACGAGAACGAGTGCAGGTAAGGTAACAAACCGTCGCATCCCCGCCTATGGTGTATGGCAAGAAGATGCCTCGACCGGGACGGCCTACAACGCGTTCTTCCAGCTCTGGTCTTCCACTGGTGGGCTGGCAACACTGCCTACTGCGCAGTATCTGACACGAGAAATGGCCGTGCGTTTGTGGGACTGAAGTCTCAGAGAGCCCAGTCGACAGTCTACCTCTTCAAGCGCAACTAGTACATACTCACAACAGACGCGAGGAGAGCAAGATATTCATCTATAAACTAGACACATAACATTAGAAGCCCCAAAAAAATTCGGCTCCCCAAGACACCCCTCTCCTCCAAAGAGCACCCCCCCATTGAGCTCGGTAAAAGCTCAATGGGGGGGTGCATCAAAACTCACCAACCTTACAGCTAGGGATTGCTTCGGTTATCCTGCCTATCTCATCCAGAGAGCTAGCCTTCCCAAAAGCAGATGCTGGTGCATCCCCTCTTGCCTCGGGAGATACACCAGCACCTGTTTTGTTAGGATAGACTAGTCGCGCTTCCAGAGACGGATTGGGCCATACGACCGGTACGTCTTGGGGGAGGTAGCAGCGAAAGCTGTGTTACCAACTTGGAGGGTATACCCCGAGACACCATCGATCGGAGTACTAGTCCAGTAGTAGGCTATATCGTTCCGATTAACAAAAGTAGCTACTGTAGGATGATACCTCTCGCCATACAGAGGGAATGTGCGAGAGACAATCTCGCTCACCCTGTTGGTCCAAAAAGACTCCGTGGCAACCTGTGTCACATCGATAGTCTCTCCACCGACATAGATACAATCGACTCTAAGAGCCCTGGTGTTGGAGGCGACATCACCCGTTACTATGTAGCGATAGGCTGTACAGTTGTTAGAGTACTTGAAGCGTAGACCATACATAGGCCCTGTGATGCCACTAGTCATAACATAATCAGAGACATAGTTTCTCGTCGTGTTACCAATCTTGACATTGGGCTCAAAGTAGTTGAGCCAAGTGCCGGCCACACTAGTGATGGCAGCTCCTGTCAAAACATCATACGTCGGGGGGAAGATGCTCATGGCCTCATCTCTCGTAGGCAGAGAGTAATTGGCCCCATCGATCGTGATCGTCTGAGGAAGCGCTCTAGCCTCTTCCTGAGTAAACGTACCTAGCTGAGAGTTAGTCGTCGTGTGATCTGAGACAAAGCTCGTACCACCCTGTGCTAGCGCATAGTCAGACACGTACTCTATCGCCAGCTTAGGACGGCTAGACGAAGAGCCAAATTCGTCGTGCTCGATGAGCCCTTCGAACTCTGCCTGGTGACCATCCCTATACACAAGCGTCATAGGAACTGAGCCGTGCGGTAGCCCCTGCGTGGTGCGAAACACAGGGTGTATATCACCCGAAGGCGTCATGAGCCTAGCTATCGTAACAGGGGCCTCGTTCATATCGGCACGGGGATAAACGACTGTGTAGAGCCACTTGGAGTAGCTATCCGTAGTTCCCGTCTTGCCTGGCACTGTAATGGGTGAAGCCAGCCTCATACTAAATACAAGAGCACTACCGCCTCCCCATTCTGGATAGTCTCCACGCTGAGCCGCCAGATAGAAGCCTACACTAGGGGTAAAAGCATTGGAAGAGAATCCAATCCTATTGAACGTCAGAGGGCTGGCGCTTTCATTCTTGATGCGTATCCTCAGCAAAGTGCCAAAGGGGCGAAGGGAGAGCGTAACAGGCTCTGCTACTCCTGACGTATTGACTGTGAATGGTTGCCACTTGGTAACGTAGGGAATATTAGCCTCTACCGTACTGGACGCATCGGCAATAATGTTTGTCGGATTAAACGAGGCTATAGCATTTCGCTGCTTATGCGACTCATACTTATTATAGCTATCATCCGTAGTTCCTATACTATAAACCTTACCATCGGCACCAGCCTCTCTCATCAAAATCGCCGCGATGGTGTAGTCGCCAGAGCCATCATTAGGGATAGAGATCTGCCCCGAGTAGGTGGCGTGGTTACGATTGGGCGTCTTCGTAAACTCTAGATCCTGCACCACAGGAGCACCAGTGCCGCGGCGCACGGCCACACGCAGGATGACGTTCTTGTCGCTCATCAATAGCCCCGTCGTCTTGCCATCGCTATCCAGGCCGTAGGTGACACGCAGAGCATTGGCATCCTGACCAGCCGTCAGGTCGATGTGTACCTGGCGCGTCCTGGGCGCCTCCTGGGGCTGGACGACGTCTACATCCTGACTACAAGACGCCAGGGTAAGCAGGGCCAAGGCACTGGCCCATAGTTTCGTTAGTTTCATTGCTTGATTGTCTTAATTCTAAATGGGTTAATAACTCTCGG
>JBGYQR010000236.1:0-3191 GCA_041839075.1 Porphyromonas sp. | reverse complement strand
TTGGCAGGGCTATCGCTAGAGGCCCAGGAGCGCCCCCTGTGGATGCGCTACCCGAGTATCTCGCCAGACGGCTCGCAGATTGCCTTTTCTTATCAGGGCGACATCTATCGCGTCTCCACCAGAGGAGGCCAGGCGGTGCGTCTGACTACGCACCCTGCCTACGACAACCGCCCCATCTGGTCTCCCGACGGGAAACTAATCGCCTTCACCAGCGAGCGCAATGGCCTTGGGCACAACATCTTTGTGATGAATGCCTCGGGGGGCGAAGCGCGCCAGCTGACGACCCACTCGGCGACCGAGACGCCCTACTCCTTCACGCCCGATGGCAAGCATGTCATCTTCAAGGCTGCCATCCAAGACGACTATCGCAGTACCCTCTTCCCCAGCGGTAGCCGCTCGGAGCTATACCAGGTGCCCGTCGAGGGCGGACGCATAGAGCGTATCCTCGGTATCCCAGCCGAGTATGCGGTGATGAGCAGAGATGGCAAGCGCCTGCTCTTCCAAGACTACAAGGGCGCAGAGAATGAGTGGCGCAAGCATCACACCTCGTCCATCACGCGCGATATCCTAGAGTACGACATCGCTCGTGGCACGTTTCGCTATATCGTGCAACGTCCTGGCGAGGACCGCAACCCCCTCTACACTCCCGATGGACAGGGGATATACTTCCTGAGCGAACCGAAGGGAGGGACGTTCAACGTCTACCGCAGTGACCTCTCGGGCGGAGGGATGAAGGCGCTCACCAACTTCTCGGGCGACCCTGTGCGCTTCCTCTCGATGGACAAGGCGGGCAAGCTATGCTTCGGCTATGCTGGCGAGATTTATACGCTCGTCGAGGGTCAGGCTCCTCAGCGCGTAGCCATATCCATCACCAGTGATCGGGACAACGAGGAGAAGGATCGTATGGCCCTCCGCTCGGGCGCTTCGTCTGTGGTTGTCTCGCCCGATGGCAAGCAGATTGCCTTTGCTGTGCGCGGTGAGGTCTTTGTGACCTCGGCCGAGCATACGACGACCAAGCGCATTACCCACACCCCCGCCGTAGAGCGCGGTATCTCCTTTGGTAAGGATGGCCGTAGCCTCATCTACTCGAGCGCTCGTGATGGCCACTGGGATCTATACCGCACGCGTATGACCCGTAGCGAAGACCCCAATATGTCCAACGCCACAATGCTCCAGGAGGAGAAGCTCATCCCCGAGATCAAGGGCGAGAAGGATTTTGCCCAGCTCAGCCCCGATGGCAAGGAGCTGGCTTTCGTTCACGAGCGTGAGCGCCTGGTTGTCTACAACCTAGAGAGCAAGACGCTACGTCGTATCATGCCCGATGGTCTGCTCCAAAACGGCGTAGGAGCGCTCGACTACAAGTGGTCTCCCGATGGTAAGTGGTTCGTGGTCTCCTATGTGGCCAGAGCTCATGCCCCCTACAACGATATAGGTCTGGTGCGTGCCGACGGCTCGGGCGAGGTGATTAACCTCACCAACAGTGGCTACGCCAGTGGCAACCCACGCTGGGCGCTCGATGGCAATGCCATTATCTTCGGGACCGACCGCTATGGTATGCGCAACCACGCCTCGTGGGGCTCGATGGAAGACGTGATGATGATCTTCCTCAATCGCGCCGCCTACGAGCGCTACCGTATGACCGAGGAGGAGCGCGAGCTCTCGGACGAGGCTAAGAAAAAAGCCGACAAGGCCTCCGAGGACGCCAAGGACAAGAAGGATACCCCCGCCTCTAAGACTATCCTCGTAGAGCTCGAGGGGCTAGAGGATCGCGTCGTGCGCCTCACGCCCAATAGCTCCAACTTGGCTGACGCCATCGTTAGCCCCGACGGGAAGAAGCTCTACTACTACACGGCCTTTGAGGGCGACTACGACCTCTGGGCTTTGGATATGGACAAGCGTACGACTAAGCTGGTCAATAAGTCCAACACGGGTGCTCCACGCTTCGTGCAAGACCCCTCGGGCAAGTATATCTACATCTTTGGCTCGATGGCTCAGCGCCTCGACCCCAAGAGCGATGCCCTCAAGGCTGTGAGCTACTCGGCCGAGATGAAGCTCGATAGAGAGCAGGAGCGTCTAGCTATGTATGAGGAGGTGGTGCGCGAGGAGGGGCTTCGCTTCTACCGCGCCGATATGCATGGCGTAGACTGGGCGAGGCTAACCAAGCATTACCGCCGTTATCTCCCCTATATCACCACAGGGCACGACTTCTCTGAGATGCTGAGCGAGCTCCTGGGCGAACTTAACGTCTCGCACACGGGCTCGGGCTATCGCTCGCCTCTAGGCTCTTCGAGCGAACCCACAGCCGAGCTAGGCCTCTTTGTCAGCGACCGCAAGGGACGTGATGGCCTCCTCGTTGATGAGGTGGTGCTCGGTGGGCCATTCGACCGCTCGACCAGCCAAATGAAGGCAGGCGCCACCATCACCGCCATAGATGGTACGGAGATCAAGGCTGGCGAAGACTACTTCCCTCTCCTCAATGGCAAGGTGGGCAAGAAGGTGCTCGTCAGCTACCGCACGCCCGAGGGCAAGCAGGTCGATGAGGTCATCAAGCCCATCAGTTCGGGTGCTCTCTCTAGCCTGCTCTACCGCCGTTGGGTGCGCCAGCGCGCCGATATGGTCGAGCGTCTCTCTGGAGGCAAACTCGGCTACGTGCATATCCCCTCGATGGGAGACCCCAGCTTCCGCACGGCTTACTCTGAGGCTCTAGGACGCTACTACGGGCGCAAGGGTATCGTCATCGACATTCGCCACAATGGCGGAGGACGCCTGCACGAAGACATCGAGGTGCTCTTCAGTGGTAAGCAATACCTGATGCAGGAGATACGCGGACGCGACTACTGCGAGATGCCCAGCCGTCGCTGGAACCACGCCAGCGTCATGCTTGTCTGCGAAGACGATTATAGCAACGCACACGGCACCCCCTGGGTGTATCAGTGGCGCAAGCTCGGTAAGGTCGTTGGTATGCCTGTGCCAGGTACGATGACCAGCGTCAATTGGGTAACCCTGCAGGATCCCAGCCTCTACTTCGGTATCCCCGCTGTGGGCTATCGTACCGCCGAGGGGGACTACCTAGAGAATAAGCAGCTCGAGCCCGATGTGCTCGTACCCCTTGACCCCGTCAAGGCGCTCAAGGGTACGGATACCCAGCTGGAGGCGGCTGTCAAGGTGCTCCTCTCGGAGCTCTAGTCGCA